>JADLBA010000161.1 GCA_020848015.1 Crocinitomicaceae bacterium
GCGGAATCGGTAAATAACATGCATAAATTTTACTACGGAACGATGTTGAACTCAATTACAGAAATATAGGAGATATTGGTAGATACTTCCAATGTAGTGCCCGCCGGAAGCCACAGCGGGAAATTGGTCGGTGAGGCGGAATAAGCGAACGCAGCAGAATAAGCACCGTATCCAGTACCTCCTCCTGCGCCGGTTCCAATGGTTTGAGCCACGCTCACCGCGGTGTTATTGATCTTGATCTCCGTTGCCGCAGGAGAGTAATCTGCATCAGTAGTAGTT
This sequence comes from Crocinitomicaceae bacterium, assembly GCA_020848015.1. Taxonomy (GTDB): domain Bacteria; phylum Bacteroidota; class Bacteroidia; order Flavobacteriales_D; family Sanyastnellaceae; genus JADLBA01. The sequence goes on from JADLBA010000161.1 coordinate 280, forward strand.
ACAGCTCTGAATTTAGTCACCCTGTTTCCAGCCACTCCTACTGCTTTCCAGACTTTTCCGGTTGGAACGGTCTGAACGGTGGAGACCAATTTTACCTGGTTGAACTGGAGTGTACCCTGTGCCGATGCACTAAACCCCACGAGGGCAAAGCAGATTGCAAGAATGGAATAAATTAAATTCTGTTTCATTATTTTAATTGTTTTATTATTAAATCATTAAATAAAATACTCTTCAAATTTTACAATAAGGCTGACAATTATTGCTCGAAACAATACAGTTTCCAGCCGGTTCCCCACGCCCCTTCACAGCCTGCAAATACCCAAAAGGTCCATTCGGTATTGGTAACATCGCCATTTCCTCCTCTCACCCATACGTTGGGGCTACTGCTCGTCCAGTTGCTACAATTATTGGTTCCATCGGCAGAGCCGTCGGTGTTGGTTCCGGTATATACCACTACGGTGCCCGGCAGGGTCAGCCCGTATTCGGTAACGTTCAGTTTATTGTCCAATGAACCATCGGTGAGATCAGCCCAGTTGTCGGCTATTTTAGTACCGTTGAGCAGGCGGTATTCTCCCGAATAGTGATTCAGACGACTCGCTGCACTGAAGGATCCATCGCTGAGCCAGGCTTTATAGGTTCCCGAAAGTCCTGCGGCAGATGCACGGGTTTGGCAAAGATTATCCGCGCCGTTTAGACCGCCGAGGTTACCCGAACCATACCCCCCCGTACCATTCACATTATCGCGGGTAACAAAAACATATTTCCAGTTAGCTGCAAAAGAGATGGTGACATCGTCTTGCGTGTTGCCGCATATACTGCTGATTGTCCATCGCAGCACATAAGTAGTTCCGTAAGACCCTGAGAATGTGGTATTGTAAAGGGATGCATCGGTAATAGAACCACCGCTTCCACTCACCACCGACCAGGTACCGGTTCCGGATTGTGGGTCATTTCCGCCCAATGTGGTTGAGTTGCCATTGATAGCGAGTTGGTCAGCGCCGGCATTAGCAGGCGATGGAGCAGGTGTACATTCTCCGCATACCTCTTTCCAAAAGCCTGCAACACGGAAATTCAAACAGTTTGTTGTTGTATTGAAAAGTACCAGACCATCGGCAGGATTGCTGATATTATCGCGCTCTGCTTCCGACATCCGCGGTGGGAGAAACCCGCCCGCATTGGATTCTACATCGAGAATCGAAGAAGGATCTGGAGTGCCTGGATTCACACCGATTTTTACCCCTTGAGAAAAACCCTGTAGTAAGCAAAAAGCAAAAACCAAAGTAAAAATATTTTTCATTCTGATAAATTTTACGGTATCACACACTCTGCTCCGGTTAGTCTTTGATACAACGAACCGAATAGTAATAGCCAGTTTTAGGGGCATTGACATTGTTAATGGCAGTACCCACCTGCTTCATAATACCCAGCGATGGCGTGGTGGAAGAGGTCCAGAAATAGCGCTGATCACTTGATCCACATCCCTCAAAATGACCAGAGTAATACTGGCCGGCAACAATCGCATCAAATCCGGTACAGTTGTCTGAACACCCTGCTACTATGCGGCTTCCATCATTGGATACATAACTGATCAATTGAGTCCATTCTGCATTAGTCGGGATATGCCATCCGTCGGGACATGCGCTCACGGCATTCTCCACTACATCAAATTGGTACAATCTTCCAAAGTTGATGAAATTAAAATTTCCGCAGCCGGTATAATCCTTTACACTATTGATATTGATGGTTGAATTATCGCGGTACTTGGTGGTTCTCAGGTTGCTCTGGAACCAGCATTGCCCATTGATGTCAATGGTGTTATAGGAATTTCCATCCGCATCCGACACAGTAGAAAAACCGCAGGTAAACGGCGCGACAAAACTGATACTCACATCGTCTTGAGTACTTCCGCAGACGGTGGTGATGGTCCAGCGCAGCGTGTAGCTGTTGCCGCCCACACCGGTAAATACAGCCGCAGGATCAGATGTAAGAGAAAAACTTCCTCCCGATCCACTGATAATGCTCCAACTGCCGCTCCCTCCCGAAGGAGTATTGGCTGCCATTGTCGCTGTAGTACCGTTGATATCCAACTGGTCAGTTCCTGCTAAGGCTGCATCGGGTTGGGGTATGCAACCGCCGCAAACCTCCCGCCAGGAAGTTCCATTGAAAAAATTTTCACACTTCGTGGTGGTATTATAAATCCGCAAACCTTCTGCTGGGCTTACCATAGCATCTCGCTCGGAGGTGCTCATTCGCGGTGGCAAAAAGCCCTGTGTCGTCGATTCTATTTCAAGAGCAGAAGAAGCATCCGGAACTCCACCACCGGTGCTGATTTTCACTCCCTGGCTTAAAAGAGGTGTCGCAAATAAAACGAACAGTCCCGGTAACAGACCCATGCGAACAAATTTCATCATACATAAATTTCTTTAGACAATTTTCAGAAATGATTCGGGAAGAAGAAAAAAATATCCCCCGTGTTTATTCCGGTGTTTCGCTGATATCAAAATCATAGGTCGCCTCCTGCGAATCTTCTACCAGCAATGCCTCCTCACTCACCATACCGGGAGCCCTGATAGATTCGCCGCTGAAATACTCCGCTTTATAATTCCACGAAGTTACTTTGATACGGTACGGATCATTGTCGTTTTTAACATATACACCGAGTATTCTCCACTTTTTTCCTTCGGGCACCTTGAGAGAAGCACCGGCCATGATGGATTTGGTGAATACCTTCCCTATTTTATCAGTAGGTGCACTGGCCGTTCCCGTAGCAGAAACCATTGCAATCGAGTCCTGCACGTGCTTGATATAAGCGCTTTTTTTATTCAATACTGCCGTATCCATGGTGCCGCCCAATTTTAACTGCTGATCAATCCACACACTCAGGTCGGTGATCAATGCCTGAACTTCGGGATGAACATCCTGAGCACCCACTCTCGCCGCTAAAGCAAAAAACAATACCACAGAAATACACGATTTTAGACTCATCTCCAACTGTTTAAATTAAACTGACTCTCTTATTGACCGTTTTTAGACAAGCGCCGACGCAAACCTGCTTCGCAAAAATTAGCCCGCCTGGCACCAACACCACAACACCACAAATTTATGGAATAATGTTGAATTCAATAACCGATAAAAACGTGGTACCACCGAGGGTTTGTACGGTAGTTCCCGCGGGGACGAACAATGGCAGGCTCGCATTCATTGTGGCAATCTTCACATTGCCCTGAGCATTATTCACATTATCCACCCAGCCGCTCGAGTTGCAGGCCTGACCTCCGTTCACAAGAGAGCCTGTGCAACTGGTATTTCTGATATAACAACCCGGACCGGTGCTGTATTGCACACCTACCAAGTTGCCATTTATTTTATATCCAGCCATCAGAATCTTGTCATAGAAATATGAGTCAAACTGCACACACGAGCCCGCGGAAAAATCTTCGCCGTAGAGCGACATGATCTTCCAGACCTTACCTGTTGGAACTGTCTCGGTGGTACTTCCGACCAATTTTGCCTGGTTGAATTGCAGCGAGCCTTGTCCCATACAAAAAGCTGTTGACAATAAAAATAATAAAAGTGTTGATGTAAAAGTTTTCATTTGATTTAATTGAAATATTTAGTCATTAATAATAAATACACTCCAGATTACTAAGGTGCGATATTGAATTCAATCGCACTGATCGCGTTTACATTGGGGCCTGCTGCAAGGGTTGCCCCCGCCGGTAGCCATATAGGCAGTTTGGTATTCTCTCTCGACACCTGAACTAAATGAGTTGTGGTACTATTCACCGAAGTACCTACCGTACTCATCCAAAACCCGCCACCACAGCACCCATTAAAACCA
>JADLBA010000162.1 GCA_020848015.1 Crocinitomicaceae bacterium
TAACTACCACATTCAGACTTATCAGTATCAACTGTGTTCCCTTTTGTGGAGCAATAATTAGCAAAAAACACCGTACTCTGCACATCTTTGCCACTTCTTATGAAATTTTCATCGTCAATTATTGTTTGCCTGGCGCTGTTGTTCTTAATAGGCTCTGCAGTGCTTTTCCAAGGGTGTAAAAAAGACCTGTTCATTACCGACAGTTCAGCGAAGTTGGAATTTTCGACAGATACCGTTTTTTTTGACACTGTGTTTACTACCATTGGCAGTACGACACAATTGTTCAAAGTGTATAACCGACACAGTGAAAATATCCGTATTTCAAAAATTGCACTGGAAGGAGGAAGTTCTTCTCCTTACCGAATCAATGTGGATGGGGAAGACGGTGTAACATATAATAACATTGAAATAGCGCCAGGGGATAGCCTGTATGTTTTTGTAGAAGTGACTATTGATCCCGGAAACCTGAACGATGCCTTCGTGGTGGAAGACCGTGTTCTGTTTGAAACCAATGGCAATCAGCAAAACATACAACTTTCTGCCTGGGGACAAGATGCATATTTTCACGGAGGCCCTGGGGGTATGACTATTCTCAACTGCAACGAAGTGTGGAACAACGACAAGCCACACGTGGTCTATGGCGTTGTTGCAGTTGATTCCGCATGTACGCTTACTATCAATGAAGGTACCCAGGTATATGTGCATACAAAATCAGGGCTTTATGTGTATAAAGGTTTTTTACATGTCTTTGGAAATAAAAACAGCGAGGTGGTATTTCAGGGTGATCGGCTCGAGTCAGCATACTCCAATATATCGGGGCAATGGGGTATCCAACTCAATTTCCAGGTACAGGGAGCAATCGGCCCCGAAATAGCGAGCATCGCCAGAGGCGGCATCTGGTTGTACCAAAGTCCTGGATCAACGATCCAATATGCGATACTGAAAAATGGCGGTATGGGCATACAGGTAGATACGACAGGAACCATTGGCTTTGCACTGGATATTTCAAACACAAAAATTTACAATATGTCAGGTATAGGACTTTGGGGGCAGGGAGCCAGTATCCGTGGGGTGAATGTTCTTTCTGCTAATTGCGGTCAGATGTGCGCTTATTTCTCCATCGGTGGTATGTACCAGATGGACAACTGCACATTTGCTAATTACTGGTCATCCGGCACCCGTACCTCTCCGGCTTTTGCGCTTAACAACTATTACAAAGACATCTACGAAAATATTCAAATCCGACCTCTTGAAGATACTTTTTTCCGGAACTGTATAATGTATGGTGGCAATGCGAATCTTTTCGATTTCAATGAATTTGTACTCGATGTGAAGGACCCGGAAAATCAGGATTATAAATTCTATTACTGTCTTGTGGATACTGACATCTCGGTCGAAGACGACTTCAATCACTGGGATCATATCATCAACCAGCAGGCACCTTACCTGTGTTCACCCTCGAATAACAACTTCAAGATCAGCAACAATTCCTCTCGAATGTTTGGCAGTCCGTCTGATCCAATCCCAGGCCTGATGGACATCAACCAGATTTCTACGGGAAGCTGGAAAGGGTGTTATGATTATACGCAAGGAGCTAACCCTTGCGCTGAATAAATTTACATCCGCCACATCTTCGTGTCATCCATATAACTTGTCAACATTTTTTGTTTCCGCACTGCTGAATCTCAGTCAATAAAATGTTTCTTTTTCAAAACATACTTTTGCATTGCGCTGAATTTCAGTGGTAAAATTCATTTATCAACATCATTCTGACATTTGGCGTGTGAAAAACTTTGGGGAGTACTCCTGTTGTTTCACGGTACATTCGCACGGCGGACTGAATGATCGAGATTTCATGTCAGACCCTTGTTTCACGGCGATCAACTTCGTGAAACATCAGCAAACGACTCGACCGATATGAAAGTTACTTTTTTGGGGCACAGTACATTTTCGATTCAAACAGGAGAAAAGACAGTAGTGCTGGATCCATTCGTCACTCCAAATCAGTTGGCTAATTCCATCGAAGTCGCATCCATAAAAGCTGATTACGTTTTGCTCTCCCACGGCCATCAAGATCATCTGTACGATGCAGAAACCATTGCAAGAAACAATGACGCGGTAGTTATTTCCTCATTCGAAATTGCAAGTTATTATGGCGCAAAGGGATTGAAGTATCACCCGATGAATACTGGCGGGAGCAAAGATTTTGGCGAGTTCAAAGTAAAGGCGGTGAATGCAATCCACTCGAGTTCGCTGCCGGATGGTATGTATGCTGGCAACCCGATGGGGTTCATTATTTCATCTGGAGGAAAGAACATTTATTACTCAGGCGATACTGCACTTACCCTGGATATGCAGTTGATCCCGCTTGATTTCTCCATAGATACAGCCCTGCTTTGTATGGGAGACAATTTTACAATGGGCCCGGCTGATGCGCTCCGCGCAGCGGGATTCGTAAAAACAAAAAAAGTGATCGGAATGCATTTCGATACTTTTCCTTACATCTTAATTGATCACGCATCAACAATTGCAACATTCAACAACGCGGGAGTGGAACTAATCCTACCTGCTATCGGCCAAACTATTGAAATATAACCACACACATGGGAAAAATCATTACCGTTGCTAATCAGAAGGGGGGAGTAGGCAAAACAACCACCGCTATCAACCTCGCCGCAGCACTGGGAGTATTGGAGTTCAAAACCCTGTTGATAGATGCGGATCCTCAGGCAAATGCCACCAGTGGCGTAGGCATTGATCCGAAAGGGATCAAGACGAGTATTTACGAATGCTTAGTGAATGAAATTTCGCCAAAAGACATTGCAATCACTACTGATAATCCGAATCTTGATCTCGTGCCTGCGCACATTGATCTCGTAGGGGCAGAAATTGATTTGATCAATATTCCCGAACGCGAATATATGATGCGGAAGGCACTTGATAAAGTGAAAGACGAATATGACTTCTTAATCCTTGACTGCTCACCCTCGCTGGGGCTTGTTACCGTGAATGCGCTATCCGCATCAGACAGCGTGATCGTTCCGGTACAATGCGAATACTTTGCGCTGGAAGGACTCGGAAAACTATTGAACACGATCAAGATTGTCCAGCAGAAGCTAAATCCCGAACTCACTATTGAGGGGATTTTACTGACCATGTACGATACCCGTCTCCGCCTCAGCAACCAAGTGGTAGAAGAGGTGCGTATGCACTTTCAGGAAATGGTATTTGATACCATCATCCACCGCAACACTACGCTAGGTGAGGCTCCAAGTTTTGGACAAACCATCATTATGCACGACGCATCGTGCAAGGGTTCTGTAAATTACCTCAACCTCGCACGGGAGCTTCTGCAAAAGAATGAGATGACA
>JADLBA010000163.1 GCA_020848015.1 Crocinitomicaceae bacterium
CATTGCCTTGCGCTACTGCAGTTATTGTAAGTCAGAAGGGTTGATCCACTCACGCCATCTATCCTGAGCAGGCTTACACTTGGTAACGATTGTGGTAAAAATCTCCGGTTTGTTCTATTGAACAATAATCAAAAGTGTGAATTTTTTGACAAAAAAAATCCCTTCTCAGATAAAGTAAATTGCGTGAGAAGGGAAATGTTTTATTGGCCTGTTAGAAAAAACTTATCAGTGAATGATCCACCCGCGGTGCTGATTGAAACGATATAAATTCCCCCTGACAGATTGGAAGGAAGCAGAGTCTGGGTTATCGGGTTTTCTTCATCCGTATAAATACCGGATGTAAATACCTGTTGACCGGAGGTATTGAATATTTTGATGAGACCTTCGCCGGTAGCATTGGTTCCGGTTGTATTGACAGTCAGCATACGATGGGAATAGTCACCGGAATAAGAAAATACCCCCAAAGCACCACTGTCGTTGAATGAGTATTCCATATCGGATTTTTCTTCCGGGTGATCGAACATATCTTCTTCATTTAGTATAATCATACCGGTGCCAGGTACAACGGTGATCATGCAGAATTGTCCGTAGTCCCATTCCTGATTGAACCCGCAAGTGGTGATTCTCGGTTTGATGGCTACACGGTACGATTTTCCGGGGGTCAGTGGTACGGAAGAAAGAGAAATAACTGACGTTGCGGTGTTTCTAAGAATAGCGGGAGCGATGGGTATCAGCGGTTGAGAAGGATTGACTTCTGCAAATTGCCAGACGTACAAGTTAACCCCGGCAATGAAATTACAACTCATGGTACCGTATTGGCCTACTGTCATAGGACAGGATCCGGTAATTGACAAATAGGGAATAGGTGCGGTTTGAAGACAATACGGAGCGGACCAAGGCCCCCATACGTTGCACCATTTTACCCGGACTCTTACGCTGTATATTCTGTTGTATTGAAGACAGCCTACATTTTGCAAAATTACCTGGCTGCTACCTGTTACTGATTGAACAATTGGCGACTGTCCGGGCGTAGTAAATTCAAACTCGAGGGTTTGGGCTGAGCCAAGATAATTGGTGGAAATGGCTCCCGACATCGGCAGCACTTGGCAGGGGGGATTGCTGATGGTGACATTGGGATAAGCCTCCATATTAATAGTTTTTGCAGGTCCGGGGCCAGTCCATATCCCATCGAATTTCAGTTCAGTAGTAATAATATAACTATTGCCATAGCAGAAACACCCCGCAGAAAATGTGTTCAGCACTTTCTGACTGGTTGTACCGGGGAGGTCTCCAAAGCATAGTTCTGTATTAGGGTTAGCAGCATCATAAACGTGGTAACGTGTTCCCTGAACAAAAGGAGAGAAACTCACCGCAGTGTTGTTGCGTTTGATATTATCGGTAACCGAATACCCTACCATTCCCGCATCCGGATTAGGGTTGGGGAAATATTGAATATACGCCGTAGGATAATACTCTGCTGATAGGGTGAAACAATTAGCTGCACCGGTTTTGGAGCTTACCCGGATATGATAGTCGCCGGGGGTGATGGGAGTAGTTGAGTAATTGGTCTTTAGCGTTTCAGTACCTCCGGTGGATGCTGCATCAATACATTGCATGAATACAGTTCCATTATTACTGTATATATCAACAACAGCATCGAATCCGGTTGGAACTACGATAATTTTTAGAGCAGACGTAGCCATTCCCGGCAAAACCGTTACTTTAAACCAGTAAACCTTTGTAGGATCGGGGGTAATGCAGGTTGATGTCGCCGCCTGCGTCGCCGTTACAAGACAATAATTTGTCGGGACTGGCAATGTGCCTGTGTAACTTGTGAGCGGAATTGTTGTTGCGCTACCGGGACCACCTTGAGAAAAAACCGATCCTGTAGTAAGCGTGAGAAGTAGGAAAAAAGATACTATTCTTGTCATACTAAGACTTGTTTATTACAAATATATGAAAATGTCAAGTTTTCCTTGTGTAAAATACAGGGTTCTGCTCTACAGACTTGATATTTTAACTTTTAGGGAGAAAATGTACATACTTTTTTGATGCCACTATTGAAAAGCCAAGAGAGATACTGCTGAATTTTCCCACTTGTTTGCGAATGGTCTTAGGTAGTTGTCAGGAGCTTTGGGCGGAACTCATCATAAAGCTCTTTTCGTTCGAAAGAAGGATGTATTTTTTGGGCATAAAACTTTTCCACCGGATTGTCGTCTTCTGTAATTCCAATAGCTATTCCTTGTTCTACAAGGTCGCGGGCATAATCAATTCCCGGTCCTTCTGCGAGCAAGACCATGCCCGTTGCATTGCTGCCGATCCCTTCAAAGAGAGTAGTGCTGTATGAGCTAATCTGGATGCTACAGTTAGTGAGCAGTTCATCAATGGTTGGTTCATGGAATACTATTTTTACACAATTATCAGAACCAAAAGCAGCTTCATACTCGTCTTTCTTTTTTTCCAAAGGATGCAGTTTTGCGATGATATTCCAGTCCGGGTTTTCTTTCTTCAGTCTTTCGGATAGTTTTGAGATATACAGAATGTATAGGCCGTGCATATTCTTTTGCGTCGCGATAAGAATTGTCTTGCCCGGTTGCGCCGTAATGCACGGATTATTTCTCCTGTGAATGAAATCCCCCAGCACCGTAATCTGGCCGGGCGAAAATTCATTGCCTGAGAGAAGAATATTTTTCCAATAATTTCCGAACACGAGTATTCTGTCTGGAAAAAAGGCATTGGTCAGCACAGGCTTCCAATGATCTTCATAGACGTAATAGATGTCCTGCTTAGCGATGATTCCGTGCTGGGCTTCAATCGTCTGAATTCCCAAGGTCTTGCAGGCGGCGATGAGTCCTTCCTGGTGGTAGTGAGGATAGAAGTAAAGAAATTTGACTCCTTTGTTTTTAAGCAGCCGGTAATATTTTCTGAATGCCTCGAAAAAAACATGAAAAGCAGCACCGATGTACTGCATTTCCTCTCCGGAAAATTTTTTTGACAGGGAAGCAGACAAATAGACGGATTGAAGATCTTTCCATTGGTGTATTTCGGTTTTATCGAGAGGAGCTCTTGCAATAAGATGAGGAGGAAAAAACACATCTGCTTTTTTTGCAAATTTTCCTGCGGAATCAATCCATGAGAGGTTACTGCGCCCTAATGCCGGTATTATTTTACCGAATACAACTGAGACAGGTTCTCCCATTTCGGATACTTCTCTTTGGCCATCCAGTACGACAATTGGTTTGAAATCTGCCACGGGCAACTGATTTCTTTTTACGACTGAGGCGATAAAGTACTTGAGTTTTGCATTGAAAAGAGAAGAGGAAAAAGGGTTGTATGTTTTTTTTGTTTTTGCACTCATCAGTGAATAGGACAGGCCATGCTGAAAAAGTTTGAGGTAAGAATAGAGTTGTCCCTTTACGATGGATGGATCGCTGATTTTTTCTTTGATAAATTGATTTATTACGGAGAATTCTTTCGGAACCCAGGTCATGTATAACGGTTTCTGTGGTAGATAATAAGCAACTTGTTTTAGCAGCGCATTACTTCACTGCTACGATTTTCTCTGTCTGTGCGACCATTGTTCCGATCTGCACATCGGCAATACCGGAGAGGCCGAAGTCTGAAACCAGTTTCAAATAATCGTTCAGAGCTTCTTTTCGGAGGCTTATCAAAAGTCCTCCACTTGTTTGTGGATCGCAAAGTGTCAATAATTTTTTCGCATCCATTTCAGTGCATTTTGATCCGTATGATGCAAAAATTTTTAGTTGTCATATCGGGGTAAACGGACAGTATAAGATGTTTTTCTATACCGGGCATCTGAGGAATTTTGTCAAAATAAATTTCAGCGGAAGTGTTGCTTCCGCCGCACATTTCGATAAGATGTCCGAGCAGGCCGAAACCGGTGATATCTGTCAGAGCGTTTACTCCATCCATTTTGCCGAGTTCCACGCCTATCCGGTTGAGTTGGGTCATGTAGGCCACGGCAGTTTCGATCTCTTCGGGGTTTGCGAGTTCACGTTTTGCGGCAGTGGTGATGATTCCTGCCCCGATGGGTTTAGTAATAAACAGTAGGTCACCTTCGCGCGCAGTACTATTTCGTTTCAGGTGTTTTTTTTCCACAAAACCATTTACTGAAAGACCGAACAAAGGTTCGAGAGTATCTACACTGTGACCTCCGGCCAGCGGTATCCCTGCTACGGAGCAAACCAGCCGTGCTCCGTCTATCATTCTTCCTGCCTCGGCGGTGGACAATTTTCCGACGGGCCATCCGAGAATTGCGATCGCAAGTGCCGGTTGCCCGCCCATTGCATAGACATCAGACAGTGCATTTGCAGCGGCTATTTTTCCAAAATCAAAGGCATCATTCACGATAGGAGTAAAAAAATCTGTCGTGCTGATCAGTAAGCGGTCACTACCGAAATCTATCACTGCGGCATCGTCGTTGGTCTCATTACCAACAATCAGGTTGGGATGTCCGGAAATAAAATCGGTGGATCTGAGAATTTCAGCCAATACTGAAGGAGCGATCTTGCAACCACATCCGCCTCCCTTGCTGTATTTTGTCAGTTGAATGTTTGACATTGTAATTATTTCAGTTATTGATATTCTCTTCTGCCAGTTTCAGGGCAATGAAATGTGCGGATTCATTCTCAATATGCAATTCTTTGGTGATATTTTTTTTTTCTCCTGATGAAGAGTGCATATATGTTTTGTCGTAATAGTTCAATAAAATTTTCACCCATTTTTTTTTATCTCCGCAGAGCAGTGCTTCCAGCGCAATTTTGACCTGATCGCCCCCCATTCGTTTTGTAATAGCACGTGTACATTGTTCCAGTTGCTCATTTTCAAAACTTCCGTACTCTTTCAGAATCCGGTCTGCACGGGCATCTGCAGTGCGTGAGATCATCACCGACGGAGCGGAGCGCATAAGATTAAATATCGCATCTGGAATTCGCAATTTTCCGATGAAACGGCTCTCATCTTCGATCCATATCCGCTCTGATGAAATAAAGCAGAGCAGTTCGATTGCAAGAATATTTTCGAATTGTTCCTGCGTGGGTTGCGGAGGTAGTCCGAGTTTACCAAAAGAAGACCCTTTGTGGCTTGCAAGATATTCGATATCTACCACCGGTTGATTTAATTGTTTCAATTCATGCAGCACTTCTGTTTTTCCGCTTCCTGTCAGTCCTGTCAGAACAAAAAAATTATACTTTATCTCAAAAGTTTGGAGGCACTTATGGCGGAATGCTTTGTATCCATTATGAAGCACGGTTACGTTCATGCCTGCGGTAGAAAGAAGCCATGCCATTATTTCGCTGCGCATACCGCCGCGCCAGCAGTAGAGGAAGACTTTTTTTTCTTTGGAAAGAAGCAGGGCTTTGGAAATGTAACCGGCAAATTTTTTTCCGGTGAGTTCAAATCCCTTCAATACGGCGCTGTTTTTTCCTTCTTGCTTATAGGTGCTGCCTACCTGGTGGCGCTCCTCATTGTCGAGCAGAGGAAGATTCACCGCACAGGGAATATGCCCAGCCTCAAATTCTGCGGGGCTTCTGACATCTAGTAAAAGAATATTTTCCTGTCTTTGCAGAGTGAGCAGATCGTTGATGTCAATTTTTTCGTACTTCACAATGATTATCTTCCGTCGCCGTCGAATAAGTTTCCAAGGCCGCCGAGAATGCTTCCTTCTTCTTTCCTTCCGCTGAGTTGGCTACCATAGCTGACTATGCGCGAAGCGAGTCTTGCAATAGGCAGTGTTTGAAGCCATACTTTTCCCGGACCGCTGAGGACAGCGAAGAAAACACCTTCACCGCCAAACAGGGTATTTTTGATTCCTCCCACAAATTTTATATCGAAGTCCACATCTTTTGTATAGGCGACAACACAACCGGTATCAATGCGAAGGCTTTCGCCTTGTCTCAATTCACGTTCAATAATATGACCTCCGGCATGGCAAAAGACCATTCCGTCGCCCTCTAATTTTTCCATTATAAACCCTTCGCCACCAAAAAGACCTGTTCCCAGCTTTCGCTGAAATTGAATGCCGATGGATACCCCTTTTGCAGCACAGAGAAAAGAATCTTTCTGGCAGACGATTTTTCCGCCATATTGATACAGATCAAGCGGAATAATTTTTCCCGGATAAGGTGAGGCAAAAGCTACATGTGCTTTTCCTGGAGAGGTGTGGGTGAACGCGGTCATGAAAAGACTTTCACCTGTCAGCAGCCGTTTCCCTGCGCCCATCAGTTTTCCAATAAATCCACCGCTGCTTTTCGATCCATCGCCAAAGATCGTTTCCATACTAATGCCATCATCCATATACATAAATGCCCCAGATTCAGCTACAACGGTTTCGCCGGTATCCAGTTCTATTTCCACACATTGCATTTCTTCGCCGAATATGCGGAAGTCAATTTCATGATTGGTTCTCATTGGAGATATTTTTGAGGCCGCTAAGGTCGCATATCGCGATGACCGTAACACATAATTTTCATATAAGTTATATGTATCAGGAATAAGACTTTTACCCGCAGATGTGTTTTCTTTGTCGTGTCAGAATTCTTTTTCAATTAGCTAACTAAATTTAAAAATGAAAAAAGCAATTGGTTTATTTCTCTTGGTATTTTCTCTTTTATCATGTAAAAAGGAGACCTCAGAAGATTATGTAACTCAAGGGTCTGTGGTGGAGCGAAACACCTCGATTCCGGTTCCCTTTGCTTATGTGAAAATCATGCGATCGGTACCGGCAGGGACCTTTCCTGGTAGTTTCGAACTAGAAGATGTGTATGAAGTTCAAGCAGATGCGAACGGGAAATTCGTGCTGGCATCTGATCAGCCCGGCGAAACTATTTATGCTTACACCGATCCGGGGTCTCATTATTACAGCCCAACAGCAACTGCAGTTGAATTTACTCCCGGCAAGAAAAAAATAACACTTTCCATGATTCCTTATTCATGGCTTAATATAAGAGTGGTAGATCAGGAGCCTCTCAACCCCGAGTTTACATCGGTTTGGGTAAGCCTTGATTTTCGTGGAGATTTCGGTGAATGGGAGGATGTAGAAACAGACAGTGAAATTGTTTCTGGGAAAATTCATGGAGCGCAGAGCTTCAGGATTTTTTACCGTTTATATACGAGTCCGGGTGTCTATGATCTTCGTTGGATTGATACTGATTTTATCCCGCCGCATGAGACGGTGGAAGTGGTTGTCCCCTACTGAACTGACAAAACTATTCTCTAACTCTTAAATCTTATTCTTATGAAAAACTATCTCTTTTTGAGATGGGCTACCGCCTGTCTCCTTGCCGGGGCTTGCTTTTCACCGGCGTATCCGCAGTTACAACCGGCGTTTCAGTTTCTCGACATGAGCGCGGTGACATCTGGTTTTCTGTATGCTCAGGCACCACAGCCCTTTGATCCTCCAGACGGAACCGCTTATGATGCACTTGAAGCCGACCGATCAAGGCAGTTGTTTTTTAATTTTAAAAAATCGAGTATTCTCTCAACATCCGTAATTCCCGACCTGAATACATTGCGCACGGCACTTCATACTCAGGCTGAATCCTCCGGATGCATACCACTTGCAATAATGGAAATGAAATATCACAGTTTTGTTTCCGATCCGGTTGGTTCAGGTATTCTCACTATTTCCGGGGACCACTATATTAAAACTCCCGGCAATTCGCAGAATCCCTTTACCGAGAAAAAAACACTAGTTCTGTTGGCGGAAGCAGATGCCTATCACGATCCGATAGTCCGGTTCAGATTAGATGCTTCCTGCTATTATCAGAATTATGGCAGTATGCCATCGCTGATCAGAATTGATTTCGGCGATGGAAGTGGATGGAAAACAATTACGCCGGGGCAGGTGATTCAGGTTAACTATGGCGCAACGGATGTTGACCGTGTGCTGAAATTAGAAGTAACGCGCAGCGGGGCGGTGAAAAAGACTGGCGGCATACTTAAACACAATTCCTGCAATTCGAATTTCCCATCTCCCATAGCGCCACCGTGGCCGGTGAATAATCCATCCAGACCGTGGGAAATCAGCACTATGGTTGGGGGGCAAACGGTTAAGGGGAATGCTTATACCCTGCTTAGTAGTGATGGTGTATTTGATAAGCCCTTCATTTTTGTAGAAGGGGTTGATTTTGGATTTGATCACGGAGAGCACATCAATGGAACTTTCGGGTGGTGTCAGTTTACGAGTGGTCTGGGGGATGCCAATTACGATTACTCAATGCTCCAGAATATGCCCCAGTTGCTGAATCAGGTTCGGTCGCATGGCTATGACATTGTGATGCTCGATTTTTATGATGGAGCTA
>JADLBA010000164.1 GCA_020848015.1 Crocinitomicaceae bacterium
CGGCACATTACTCGACACTGCTGCCATCATACGCGACTCGCAGGTGCCTGTACTTGGTATCAATACCGGCCGTCTTGGTTTTCTTTCCAATGTGGCGATACAGGATATAGAATCGTGTGTTGAAGCCTTGTTGAATGGAAATTTCACCCTTGACGGAAGATCGCTGATAGCAGTGGGCGGCATCGGGTTTAGCGAGCATGATTTTCCTTTTGCCCTGAACGATGTCACTTTGCGCAACAACGACCACAACAGCATGATCGCTGTTCAGACCTATGTGAACGATATCTTCATGTGTACTTACTGGGCCGACGGGCTGATTGTCTCCACCCCTACCGGTAGTACGGCATATTCACTGAGCTGTGGAGGCCCCATCGTTACACCCGACTCCAATAATATCATTCTCACACCGATTGCGCCACATAATCTCAGTGTGCGCCCTTTTGTACTTTCCAACTCTAACACGGTAACGCTTCAGCCCGAAGCGCGTTCGGGGGAATTTTTTCTCACACTCGACAGCCGCACCTACCCTATTGATAAGCACACCAGGGTCGAACTGACGCGGGCAAGTTTTGAACTGAACCTCGTGAACCTTGAAGGACACAACTTTTTTAATACTATCAGAAATAAATTAGGGTGGGCTGTGGATAAACGGAATTGATCTGCCGCATTACAACAGCAATAGGCAGCTACCTTTGGGGTGTTAAAATTGATTCGAAGAGCAATAAATGAAGCCGTTTACCGATCCCCGAAAGATGACAACCGTTCGTGCTTTTCTGGTATTGATTCCCCTGCTGTATTGTTTTGCTGTAAGTGCTCAGGTTAGCAAGTATGACAAGAGCAAGGAGATCGGCATGATGGCGGGCACCAGCTATTATATCGGGGAGGTGAATCCCTACAAACATTTCGGCACACGGCTCCATCCAGGCTTTGGTCTGAGTTTTCGCAATAATTTCAGCCGCCGCTGGACGGCAAAAGTGAGTGCCCTCTATGGTCATATTGAAGCGTGGGATTCCGACAGCAAAGACCCTTGGATCAGAAACCGGAATCTAAATTTTAAAAACCAGTTTTTTGAAGGTTCTGTGCAAGCGGAACTCAATTTTTTTGATTACCAGATCGGCAGCGACGACAACCTTTCTCCTTATCTCTTTACGGGTCTTGCCTATTATGGAATGAATCCGCAGGGCAACCTGAACGGCCTCTGGCGACCACTTCAGCCGGCAGGCACGGAGGGACAGGGCACTAGCGAGGGTACTCCGCTCTATAAAAACAATGGGTTTGCCATTCCAGTGGGCGTAGGTGTAAAAGCTAATCTCTTTACCATTCTTGGAGTTTCGCTGGAATGGGGGCTTCGTCGTACATGGACGGATTACTTTGATGATATTTCTGGTTCCTATATTAATCCTAATATACTGGAGGATGAGAAGAGCCGTCTCTCTGCCAGGCTTTCAGACCAGAGCCTTGTGAAAGAGCGGGCAGATGGTACCAATGCCGGCCTTCAGCGGGGAGATCCGGGAAAAAAAGACCTCTATTTTTTTATGATGCTATCGCTGAATATCCGGATAGATGAAAAGGCAACATCCTGCTGGGAAGGCCACAGAATAAGCCCCTGACTTTCGTACATTCGCCGCCCGATCATTTTATGAGCTATTTCGAACAAATTGACAAGGAGAAACTTCCGTCGCATGTTGCTATTATCATGGATGGCAATGGCCGCTGGGCGAAAAGCCATGGACAGGAGCGCATTTTTGGACATTTCAACGGAGTAGAAGCGGTGAGAGCCTCACTAAAAGCCGCCACCCGCGCAGGCATTCCTTACTTAACACTTTATGCTTTTTCAACTGAAAACTGGAACCGGCCAAAGGAAGAAGTCGAAGCACTCATGAACTTGCTGGTAGAAACCATCATAAATGAAATTGATGAATTGGATCGAAACGGTGTAAGACTTTGTGCAATTGGGGATACTGACCAGTTGCCCGATGCCTGCAGAACTCAACTTTTCAGGGGAATAGAGCGCACAAGAAGCAACGCGAAGGTGAGTCTTATTCTCGCGCTGAACTACAGTGCGCGGTGGGAAATTGTGAACGCAGTAAAAACGATCGGTCGCAGTGGCATTTCCGAAGAAAAAATTGATGCCGATCTAGTCAGTAATAGCCTTACCACTCGCGATTTTCCAGACCCCGAACTATTGATACGGACAAGTGGTGAGCACAGGGTCAGTAACTTTTTGCTATGGCAGATCGCCTATACAGAGTTATATTTTACCGATACGCTGTGGCCCGATTTTAACGAAGAAGAATTTTATAAAGCAGTGGTTGATTTTCAGCACCGTGAGCGGCGTTTTGGAAAAACCTCCGAGCAAATTTCCCCCTCTGCGCAAACGGACAAAGTACGGTAAGCCTATAGCCAAAGCCCTATGCAGTTTATTTTCACAAGAAAAGATATACTACGCTATTGCCTGCTGATACTGTTGCAACTATTGTGTGTGAGCGAGGTTTTTTCTCAACGCGAATCAATGATCGGGCAGGGAATTGATTATGCCAGTCCAAAAAAATACAGATTAGCCGGCCTCAGCGTTGTGGGCGCACAGTTTACCGATGTCCAGGCTATCAAGCTTTTCAGTGGATTGATGGAAGGCCAGGAGGTGATGATCCCCGGCGATGGTATTACGGATGCTGTTCGCAAGCTCTGGCGGCAACATCTTTTTTCAGATGTGAGTATTTCAGTAGCAGAATTTCGCGGCGAAGATGCCTACCTCATGATAGAGCTTACGGAAAAACCCCGGCTCGGCGTATTCAAATTTGAGGGACTAAAAAAAGGCGAAGCAGATAATATTCGGGAAAAACTCAATCTACGTGCCGGGACAATTTGCAATGAGAATCTGAAGTCTAATGCTACCAATATTATACGTAAATACTATATTGAAAAGGGATATTACAACTCGAAAGTTCAGACACGGGAGGAAGATTATTCTTCTGTAATGACTAACAGTGTGAAACTCATATTTGATATTGACCGTGGCCCGCGGGTGAAAATCGAGGAAATAAAACTAAATGGTGTATCGCAATTCCCTGAGGGCAAAGTGTTCAGAGCCATGAAAAATACCAAGGAGAAAAAATGGCACCGCATTTTTAAATCTTCCAAATTTATTGATGAGGAATATGAAGAAGATAAGGTAAAGATCATTGAGAAGTACAACAAGGAAGGCTTTCGCAACGCGAAGATTGTTTACGATTCTGTGTATGTGCTGAGTCCGGGAAGAGTGGGAATCCGCATTGATATTGAAGAGGACAAGCGATTTTATTTCAGAAACATCACTTTCGTCGGCAATACAAAGTACAAGACCTCGTCTCTTGACAGTGTGCTGAACATACAGAAAGGAGACCTGTATAATATTGAGTTGCTTCAGAAGCGCCTCAATTTCAATCCGAATGGCCGCGATATTTCTTCGCTTTATACCGATGATGGTTACCTGAATTTTTATGCCTATCCCATTGAGACGCTCGTCCCTGAAGACAGTATAGACGTTGAAATAAGGATGGGTGAAGGGCAACAATATCGTATTGGGGTAATCAGTGTTTCAGGAAATACAAAAACGAATGATCACGTCATATTCCGTGAGATACGTACGCGACCGGGGGACCTTTTTAACCGCTCTGACCTCATCCGGTCGCAGAGGGAGCTGGCGGCACTAAACTATTTCAACCAGGAGGCTTTTGATATTCGCACTAATCCCCGTCAGGAAGAAGGATTAGTTGATCTTGAGTATGTGGTAGAAGAAAAACCATCCGACCAGATCGAGCTTTCCGGTGGTTGGGGAGGAGGCAGAGTGGTGGGAACACTGGGACTCAGTTTCAACAATTTTTCTATGCGCCATTTTTTCAAGAGGAGTGCTTGGAGCCCTCTCCCCACGGGGGATGGCCAGAAACTTTCGCTGCGGGCTGTTTCAAACGGAATTTATTATCAGTCATACAGTATTTCATTTACAGAACCCTGGCTTGGAGGAAAAAAGCCTAACTCCCTCAGCGTCTCCGCTTATCGCTCAGTACAGAGCAATGGCCAGAAGAAGAAGATCAATGAGTTGCCTAATCCCGCCAGGCAATCACTGTTAATCACAGGTGCTACGGTCTCATTTGGGCAGAAGTGGCAAAAGCCTGACGACTGGTTTATTTTCTACGGTGGAGTTTCTTACCAGCATTTTAATCTCAATAAATACGGATCGTTTTTCAGTTTCAGCGAAGGATTTTCAAACAACCTTGCAGGAAACCTGACGCTGGAGCGGAACTCTGTTTCAGAACCTATTTACCCGACGTGGGGGTCTAAGATTACACTCAGCACGAAGTTTACTTTCCCCTATACACTCTGGGGAGAGACAGTGCAGAAGAAAACATATAATTATTCGACCATGAGCGAGCAACAAAAGTTTGACTGGGTTGAATATTACAAGGTTAAGTTCACAGCAAACTGGTATTCTTCTCTGAATAAAAGCAAGAAAAACAAGCTGGTGCTTCATTCCAAGGTTGGTTTTGGCTTCCTTGGTGCGTACAATAAGCGGCTTGGGCAGTCGCCTTTTGAGCGATTCTATCTCGGAGGTGTTTACCTCAGCGGATTCCTGCTGGATGGTCGTGAAATTGTGAACTTGCGCGGCTATGATGATCTTTCTCTGACAACACCGAGCGATCGAGTAGGTGCTCCGGTTATTACCAAATACGGGCTTGAACTGAGGTATCCTGTGTCAACCAACCCTGCTGCCACTATCTATGCACTTGGTTTTGCAGAAGCGGGAAGAACGTGGGTGGACTTCAGAGATTACAATCCTTTTAACCTTTACAGATCGGCGGGAGCAGGACTGCGGATTTTCCTGCCGATGTTTGGATTGTTAGGCTTCGATTATGGCTGGCGGTTAGATGACCTTCCGAACAATCCGAATATGGCTCGTGGTCAATTTCACTTCTCCATTGGTATGAATCTTGGCGAACTATAAGAAACTGGTGCTTACCTTCGCGCACCGTTTTGCAAATGCAATCAGAATAATGAAAAGATTTTTTTTAATCGCACTGCTCCCGCTCTTTTTCTCTGAGCAATCATTTGCCCAAAAGTTCAGTTATGTTGACTCGAAGTACATTTTGGGTCACATGCCCGAGTACCAGGCAGCACAACAGGAAATCAACCGGCTGAGCGGCCAGTGGCAAAAAGAAATTGAAGCCAAGTACGAGACGATTGATAAACTCGAAAAAGCATATCAGGCTGAAAAAATCCTGCTAACCGATGAAATGCGCAAGAAGCGCGAGGATGAGATCAATCAAAAGCGCAACGAGGCGAAAGATATGCAGAAGCAGAAATTTGGTGTTGACGGGGAATTATTTAAAAAAAGGGAGGAGCTCATCTCTCCTATTCAGGATCAAATTTATTCGGCTATCCAGGAAGTAGCAACCTCAAATGCCTTGATGGTGGTTTTCGATAAAGCCAATCACAGCAATATGCTTTATACAAACCCTAAGCATGATATCAGCGACAAAGTCTTGAAAAAAATGGGATTGAAACCGGGAGAGATGTTGGAAGAAGAAGGAGGCGGGGAGCAGGAGCAAAAAGCGGACGACGGGTCAGGCACTCAGGACAAGCCCAAAGGAAGCGGTAAAACCGGAAGGAGAAAATAAGGTCGCAGCCTTATTTGGCTCAGCGTTTGTTTAAATATGAAACATAAATCAGCTAATACATAGACAATGAAGAAATTCATCCTCCTGACAGCAGTACTAACCATATACACTGCAGCCATGGCTCAAAAACTCGGACACACTGATGGTCAGGCGCTACTGCTTGCACTGCCTGAAATGTCAAAGATTGATTCCTCTCTTCAAAAACAGACAAAAGAGTACGAGAGCACATTGAATACGATGAAAGCCGAATACGATGTCAAGATAAAAGATTTTGAAGCAAGCCAGACCGCCAATGCGCCCCAAGCCATTCTCCAGAGCAAGGCACGGGTGATACAGGGCTTGGAACAGAATATGGTGGATCTTCAGGAAACAGCTAATAGTGACCTCGCTGCTTCGCGGGATCAAATGCTTCGCCCACTCATTGATAAGGTAAATAAGGCTATTGATGCGGTAGCAAAGGAAAACGACTTCACCTACATTTTTGACTCCGGCACAGGCTCACTGCTCTATCTCGGTGGGGAAGACATTACACTGATGGTGATGGATAAACTCGGTATTAAAAAGCCAGAGCCTAAGCCCGTAGCACCCAAGACGGGGAAGTAATAAGGTGAGTTTTCATATATTTAATACAGGGATAATCCCGATCTTTTGGCAGCAGTAGTTTTATAAAAATAGTGCGGTCGTAAGGTTTTGGATAACACACAACTAATCAACCGGTGAAAATATGATTCAGAAAAGGCTAACTTGTACAGGTAGCCTTTCTTTTTTTTCTGAACATGAGTTCAGGCCTAGTGTGCCCTTTCAAGTCGTTATGTGAAATGCAGATCAGAAAATTTTTTAGATATCAGTAGGTAATAGTAATCGAGCCATTGCCACTTTGAACACCTTGTGTATGAGTAACACCATTGGCTCCTGGAGTAACGTAGCTGCTTCCTCCACCTCCACCGTGAAGTGATCCTCCACCTCCACCATAGTAGCCACCCCCGCCTCCGCCTCCACCGTAGTAAGAGTTGCAGATGCCGCCGCCATTGCCCAGTGTACCGTTGCAGCCTACATTGACATATCCATTGAATCCACCTTCTCCACCTGCGGATTGTGTGCCTCCATTTCCCCACATATGGTAGATACCACAGTTCGGACCTCCGCCATCGCCCCCATTCAATCCGCCACCCACGCCACCTACGCTGGAGCCGCCACAGGAGTTAAGACTTCCACCCGCACCACCTCCGGCCACAAGTATCCGGTTAGCCAAGTCATTGTTGCTCTGTCGGATATCAGATGCACCTCCACCCCCACCTCCATCAACCCAAAAACTGTTGGAGATATAACCCGACCTACCTTCAGCACCTCCATTGAATCCAGCGGCACCATGAACACCATCGGTACTCGGACCTCCTTGACCACCGACATAGATATATAATGTGGTTCCAGGCGAAACAGGAATGGTAGCCTGCACACGACCTCCTTTACCTCCGGTTCCGCCGCCATTTCCCGTGCCACCTTCAGCCCCAAAAGCATCCACTGTAATAGAGGTAACACAAGAAGGCACCAAGAACGTTTGTTCTGAACCCGTATAATTATAGGTGATACTCCCGGTACAATCTGAGACAGATACTGATGCATTAGATGTAGAACTGCATCCGTTTTTTATCACAGTGAGACTGACATTGAATGTTCCACCGCTTCCCCAAGTCACTGTAGGGTTTTGTGACGTAGCAGAAGATGGGGTCCCGTTTTCAAAACTCCACAAATAAGTAGCTCCTCCAGTTGGGCAGACAAAGCCAACGTTATCACCAGTATAGGGTGGGTCGGGAGAATAGATAAAAGCAGACGAAGGAATTTCATCTACAGTAGCCGAGGTGGTAGAAGTGCTACTTGAGCAACCAGCCACATTAACAGATACTGAGTATTGCCCATTGGCAGCAGTCGTCGCATTTTCAATAGCCGGATTCTGGGCATTTGAAGTAAAATTGTTTGGTCCCGACCAGGAGAATGTACCTCCCGGTACTGCCGATGCCGTAAGCTGGAGCGATCCGCCTTCACAAAGCGGGCCGTTGTTGCCAGCTACCGGTGCGGGAGGAGGAATACAGTTTCCACACATTGTAAACCAGAGTGCGCCAGTGTAATAGTTGAGGCAATCGGTTGTCAAGTTGTAGATAATCAGTCCGTGAGCAGGGTTGCTGATGGCATCCCTCTCCGGTGTCGTCAGCCGCGGGATCAGAAGCCCCTTGCTGTTTGAACTGACATCGAGCATTGCAGAAGGGTCTGGAATTGCTGCGGAGTCGTTGATACTAATTCCTTGTGAGTACATTAGAACTGATGCCAAGAAAAGAAAAATTAAGACTGTGCTTCTTTTCATCATAGCTAAAGATTTTAGTTACTAAATTTTTGTATAATAAGCTAAGTTCAAGCAATGATAATAAAAAATTCTATTCCTCCTATCGGCATGGAATACCGCAGGTGTTCGTTCATTTATCTTCATTGAAGCCAACATTCAGATAAAGGAGAGAAAATTATGCTTTTTCTTTGGTTAACAGACCACTCAAGCATCCTATTTGATCCGGTTGATAGTTTGTTTGAAACATTAACGGATCAAAGAAATAGGTAAAAATCTCTTTCTTTGTCTAACAATTTTATTTTATGAAGGCAGTGGAGTATCCTATCGGAATATTTGATTCAGGTATCGGTGGATTGACTGTGGCCGGGGCAATGAAAAAGGTGTTACCTCACGAATCATTTATTTACTTTGGCGATACAGCACACCTTCCTTATGGGGAAAAGTCTTCAGAGAGTATCCGGCACTATGCAGCAAAAATTGTCTCTTTTCTGGTTGCAAAAAAGTGCAAGATGATAGTGATTGCATGTAATACCGCATCGGCTCACGCCTTTAAGATTGTACAGGATGTTGCCGGTCCGAAAATTCCGGTGATCAACGTGATTGACCCGGTGGCAGAATACACGGCAAAAAACTACCACAATTGCGCAATTGGAGTAATTGGCACTAAGGGCACTATACAATCGCGGGTCTATGTAAACCGTATAGAAAAGATGAACAAAAGCCTGAAAGTAGTGAGCAATGCCACACCGCTTCTCGCACCTATGATAGAAGAAGGATTCTACAATAATTCCATCTCACAGACCATTATCAATAATTACCTTTCAAAAAAATCTTTTTCCGGTATTGATGCGCTGATTCTCGGGTGCACACATTATCCCCTGATAAAAAAGGAGGTTGATAAATATTATCAGAAAAGAATCGAAATTATTGACAGTGCTGCCGTAGTAGCGCAAACAGTGAAGCAGTTATTGGAAGAAAAAAATCTGGCGAATGCTACCGTTTCAAAAAACAAGCACCGGTTTTATGTCTCTGATTACACTGATTCATTCGAGCAAAGCACACGCATATTTTTTGATGAAAAAATTGACTTGCTGGAGGCGAGGATATGGGATCAACCCTAAGAGTGGGAAGAGAGTATGCGCTACCCTTCTGTTGTCTTCTTATTTCTCTGCAGGAAGGTACGGAATGATTGGAATAACCGCCCATGACTCTAAAATACTTCGTATGGAAACTGCATTTATGCATGGATAATCAGACACTTACACGTGAAAAAATATTCACCCCAACACCACTTCGCGTTAATGGCTTGCCAGATAATATTCGTATCCTTTTACTGTATTTTATTTGGGCTAAAATATAATTATCTTTTATTTGAAATAGAATAAAACAGTACACAATGTCATTTCCCAAAACCTTTAGAATAGAAGAAATAGAGAGAGATAAAAAAAACTACTGAAGTCGTGCAAGGGCATGATTAGCAAACGATTTCATGCCTTGATAATATTCCTGCGATATGAAGAGACTGGAGCCACCAAGTGTGAAGTTGCGGATATGATTGGTGTAAGTCATAAGCCATTTACCCATTACCGGAGAGCATTTTGAACTGGAACTCCCCTTTTCTAATACCGATAGATTCCAAATCAATCTCAATGAGTACTCAAAAAAAATTCCCGATGAATTTTAAATCATTTTTCTTGTTAATGGTGCTTTTCACAAATCTCAAAGGATGATTATTCCAGAAAATATTTGTCTTCTCTTAATTCCTCCCAACTACTTATCCGGGTCAAACCCCGCAGAGAAAATATGGTGGAAAATGAAACAAACCTTTCCCGGATAGCTATATAAAATCACTTGTACAGGTTAGTGAATTTATTTCACACCAAGTTGAATTGCTTACGAAGTATGCCGTAAAAAAAATGTCTGTTTGATTATTTCTTTTCATATACATATCGAACTAATTGGTATTAGGAAAGGGTATAATTTTAAGGTGTTATTTTTTTTATTAATACTGTTGCGACTTTTCGAATATTTCGATGAAATATTTCTCCATCGGAAGCTCGTTTTCCTACTGCCAATACAGATGAATGCAACCTCTATTTCCAGGGATGAAGAGTAAAGTGCTCACTGGCGATCAACCGTGAAAGCGATTAACTTTGCGCACTTTTCAACTTGTTTTTAAGTAATTATTATGACATCCAGAGAGATACGAAATACCTTCCTCCACTTTTTTGCTGAACGAGGTCATCAGATAGTCCCTTCCGCTCCCATGGTGATTAAAGGAGATCCCACGCTGATGTTCACCAATGCCGGTATGAACCAGTTCAAGGAACTGTTTCTCGGCAATGCGGAAATAAAATATCCTCGCATTGTGGATACGCAAAAATGTTTGCGGGTCAGCGGGAAGCACAATGACCTCGAAGAAGTGGGCGTAGATACCTACCATCATACAATGTTTGAAATGCTGGGGAATTGGTCGTTTGGTGATTACTTCAAAAAGGATGCGATCAACTGGGCTTGGGAGTTGCTTACTGAAGTGTACAAGATTCCAAAAGACCGGTTGTATGTGACCGTTTTCGAGGGGGATGAAAAAGAAAAACTCGACTTCGATCAGGAATCATACGATCTATGGAAAGCACTGATCTCAGAAGAAAGAATACTGAAGGGAAACAAAAAAGATAATTTCTGGGAGATGGGAGATTCCGGCCCCTGCGGCCCGTGTACCGAAATTCACGTGGATGTGCGACCCGACAGTGAGCGTCAAAAAAAAGAGGGGAGGCTGCTGGTAAATCAGGGAGACCCGCAGGTGATTGAGATATGGAACAACGTTTTTATGCAGTTTAACCGCAAAGCAGACCGTACGCTCGAAATTCTTCCTGCTCAGCACGTGGATACCGGAATGGGCTTTGAGCGCCTGTGTATGGTTTTGCAGGGAAAGCTCTCCAACTACGATACAGATGTATTTTCTCCCCTGATCGAAGCCATTGAGAAAATTTCTCTAAAAAAATATGAGCGTGGAGGGTCAAAAAAGGACATTGCAATGCGTGTTATAGCAGATCATGTACGCGCCGTTTCCTTTGCTATCGCAGATGGTCAACTGCCTTCGAGCGGAGGCGCTGGTTATGTGATTCGCCGGATTCTTCGCAGGGCAATTCGATATGGCTATAGTTTCTTAGACAGAAGGGAAGCCTTCATTTTTCAGTTAGTAAAAGTGCTGGTAGCAGAAATGGGAGATTATTTTCCTGAACTAAGAAATTCACAGGATATTATTATCAGAGTCATCCGGGAAGAGGAAGAAAGTTTTCTCCGGACATTGGAAAAAGGAATACACCTTCTCGACTCAATCATAACACGAACTCCCCACGATGTGCTCGACGGGAAAACTGTTTTTGAATTGTACGATACTTTTGGTTTCCCGGTCGATCTGACCGCCCTGATCGCTGCGGAAAATAACAAGCGTATTGATATTGAAGGTTTCAACTCGTGGTTGCAAAAGCAGAAAGAGAGAAGCCGTGCGGCTACACGGCTTGAAACAGATGACTGGGTGGTTCTGTCAGAAGGAGAAACACGTTTTGTTGGGTATGACCAAATAGAATGCGACACGAAAATACTTCGTTACAGAAAAGTAAAAAGCAGGGGAAAGGAATCTTTCCAGTTAGTCCTTGATGTTACTCCATTTTATGCCGAGGGCGGCGGGCAGGTAGGCGACCAGGGTTTCTTATCCTCGGCAAACGAGCGCATTGTTGTTTCAGACACAAAAAAGGAAAACAACCTCATTATCCATTTTGTTGATCAATTACCTGAAAATCCTGAGGCGATTTTCGTCGCTCAGGTTGACAGTTTGCGAAGAATGGAAACGATGAGTAATCACTCCGCAACCCACCTGTTGCACCAAGCCCTGAGAGAGGTATTAGGAAGCCATGTAGAACAGAAAGGTTCGTTGGTAGGCCCCGATTATCTCAGATTTGACTTCAGTCATTTTGCAAAAGTGCCTGACACAGATATTGGGAAAGTGGAGGCGCTTGTCAATGAGAGAATTCGCGGGAATTACTCGCTGGAAGAAAACCGTTCAGCAACAATGGAAGAAGCAATAAATGCAGGAGCAATGATGCTTTTTGGAGAAAAGTATGGTAATATAGTAAGGATGATTCGATTTGGAAGCAGTATTGAATTGTGTGGTGGAACCCATGTAAAAAGCACGGGGTCTATCGGTTTTTTCAAGATCATTGCGGAGAGTGCAGTCGCTTCCGGCATAAGGAGAATAGAGGCTATTTCTGCCGGCACTGCCTATAGATTTGTGCGTGAGCAATCGGCTGAATTGGCCGCGATCCAAGAAGCTCTTAAGTCAAGAGATATTCTAAAATCTATTCGCGAATTGCAGGTGAAAAACAATGAATTGCAAAAACAACTCGATGTTTTTCACAAGGAGAAAACACTCGTAGTCAAAAAGGAACTGCTCAATAAATTCAAAGTCATTAACGGAGTAAGCTTTCTTGCCGAATATGTCCCTTTGGGAGCTGCCGATATTAAGGATATAGCGTTCCAGATCAGGGGTGAAATGAGCACTTTTTTGGCAGTGTTTGGTTCTGAGGAAGGAGGCAAGGTCACCATCACATGTGTTTTGTCTGATGATCTGGTAAGTGAAAGAAAGTTGAATGCATCAGCAATCATTCGAGATTTGTCAAAGGATATCAATGGAGGAGGAGGGGGGCAGCCGTTTTTCGCCACCGCCGGCGGTACAAATGCTGCAGGATTGGCAAAAGCCCTCGCCCGAGCCGAAATATTTCTTTCATAGCAACAATTGGCGGGAATAAAAAAATGCGGCTCCGGAGCCGCATTTTTACTAATAAAGTAGTCAATCAAGCGAGAGCAGGTTTGCGCTCTCCGGCAGTTTTAAGATCAGTGCCATAAACCGGGCCTGCATACTCTTCGTTGTACGCAAGCGCCAGATTCATAACGTAAAATACATTAAACAGACACACCATGATATAGTCAATTGAAGATCTCTTACCAAAACTCTGGGCTATTTCTATCAAGAGTTTAAATGCAAAATAAATATTATAGCCAGGTACCAGGAAAAAAGCTATATGCGAAACCGGGCGACCTACCAGTTTAAGGGTGGCAATCATACCCCAGATGGGAATAATACCGGCAATCCATGGTTGATTAGACTTGATGAATAGCTTCATTTTACCAATAATGGCAACGAGAAGAATCAATCCTGCAAGCATCAGATAATGTGGGTTCTCTGCCCATACCTTTTCAAAGAATCCAATGATTTTCATGACGGTTTCCATGACCAATAATTTTTAATGAATAAAAATGTCCTGTTGTCAGTTAGACTTCACTCACCGTCAATGGTTGCCCATAAAAATCCAAAAAAATACGGGGTTGGGAATAAAATGTTTCAATTTGATCCTGAAAAGAGTATAAATTCCCTTGAAAAAACAATAAATAGATGATAATCAGCGCATTACTGTTTATTTTTTGCTTCTTAATAAAGGGGTATTAAATTCAAGGCTTCAGATAGGAAGATGTAACAATAGTATTACTTGTATTGAAACTTCGATCTGCAATATGAATTTCGAATCTACAGGTATCAAATGCCCCTGAGAGGGAATAAAACGGAGTCATTACCACTTTGATCTCTCCTTCCTGCGACTTTACTTGTCCTGTTGGCTCTACATAAGGAATCCGGTAATAAAAAGGTACCGCATTGGGATTGAGACAGGGGTCTATTTTACGGTGTACCCATACTCCGTTCTGCTGCTCAAAATATTCACAGTACATATTGTACCTTTTTAAGCAGTCATCAAAAATACCCGCAGTATCTCCCTGCCCAAGTCCAAAATTTCCGTCCCCATCA
Source organism: Crocinitomicaceae bacterium (assembly GCA_020848015.1). Lineage (GTDB taxonomy): Bacteria > Bacteroidota > Bacteroidia > Flavobacteriales_D > Sanyastnellaceae > JADLBA01. Next base: position 13,856 of record JADLBA010000164.1, read on the forward strand.
ATAAATTCAAGCGTTATAATGGCTGAATCAGCCGTTGTGCGCAGAGATTTAAACTTCAGGGTAGGTTCATCTGGGTATTCTGTTCTTTTGAGGCACGATGCAAACAGCGACAAGACAATAACTACAGCCAATATTCTTCGAATCCTTTGCATTATTCGTTTTACAGATAAAAACTCACGAAGTTCAAAATTAGCGAGAAATTCAGGTTAATTCTGCTTTTTGAGCCGATCATGTTTTCTTTGCATTCTAAGGGCGCAATGATACGCAGTGAATTCATCAAGGAAATTTTTTCTATCCGTTCTCGGGCAGGGTTTGACTCTTTGGCAATGGATCTTTTTCATTATCAGTCGGTTCATTGTACACTTTACAGAAACTATTTGAGTGCTATAAAAATTGCTCCCGCAGACATAAAAAATATTGCTGAAATTCCTTTTTTACCTATAGATTTTTTTAAAAACCACAGAATAATGACAGGAGATTTTGAGTCTTCGGTCGTTTTTACGAGTAGCGGAACCACTCAAAGCACTCCTTCCCGCCACTTTGTGCGCGATACTACCTTGTACGAAACCTCCTTTATCACAGCCTTTGAACAATTCCTTGGACCTGCTAATGACCTCTGTATTCTGGCGTTGCTACCATCCTACTTGGAGCGGAAAGGGTCATCGCTGGTATATATGGCCGATGTGTTGATCCAAAGGAGTACTCACCCTCTCAGTGGATTTTTTCTTCATCGTTACGAAGATGTTGCGGAGCAGCTCCGAAAGCTGGAAAAAGCCCGGCAACGAACCCTTCTGTTGGGAGTAACCTTTGCGTTGCTGGATCTTGCCGACCAATATCCGGCCTCGCTCAGGCATACTATTATTATGGAAACAGGGGGAATGAAAGGGCGAAAAACGGAAATCACCCGTGACGAAGTACACGGTGTATTAAAAACTGCCTTCGGGGTTCCCACAATTTATAGTGAATATGGAATGACCGAACTCCTGAGCCAAGCCTATTCCGCCAGTGACGGGATCTTTCAGTGCCCCCCATGGATGCAGGTATTCATCCGCGAAACTTCTGATCCGCTTTCTCCTGCAAAATCGGGTGCGGTAGGAGGGATCAACATCGTTGACCTTGCAAACATTGATTCGTGTGCATTTATAGCAACACAAGACCTTGGAAAATTAATTTCCGGTAATCGCTTTGAAGTTATTGGGCGATTCGATTATGCCGATGTAAGGGGCTGCAACTTGCTTTCCATTTAAGCAACGCAATGGCTAAACATTGTGTGCAATTTTTCATCAAAATAAGGCAACCATTTACAGGAAAGTTTGTCTTTACTGTACAGAAGTAGAATTGACACATTAAGCATATTGATTGTAGTACTGCCTGCCTCTCCGGTATGTAGTTTGTAATCAAGATTTCATGATTTCCTAAACAAATAGAGCGAGGTTCCAGCGGGAACCTCGCTCTATTTAATATCTGTAGAGTTTATTATTCGACCCTAAGCAAGAAATAGTTTTTCTTTCCCTTTTGCAAAAGGATATATCGGTTATTTAGTAAATCATCACTATCTATTTTCCGGTCTTGTGTAGTTTTATTTTTATTTACGCTGATACTATTTTCCTGAAGTGCCCTTCTGGCCTCACCGTTGGAAGATAAAAAACCACTTTTCACAAGTACATCAACAATTCCAGCTCCCGATTGAAATTCGGAAGCAGCCATAACACCCTGTGGAACTCCTTCAAAAATATCGAGCAGTTCTTTTTCCGAAAGTCTTCGGAGTTCATTTTCCGTAGATTTTCCAAAGAGAATTTCGGAAGCAGCCAGTGCAGCATTGTAATCAGCTTCTGAGTGTACTCGGATGGTAATTTCAGCAGCAATCACTTTTTGCAACAGACGCAACCCCGGATCTTTCAGATGCTCCTGCTCGAGACTCGCTATTTCGTCGAGTCCTTTTAACGAGAAAATACGGATGAAAGTAGAAGCATCGGCATCGGAAGCATTCAGCCAGAACTGGTAGAATTTATAGGGTGATGTCTTCTCAGGATCAAGCCAGAGATTGCCATTTTCAGATTTTCCAAACTTGGAGCCGTCAGCCTTTTTTATCAGGGGGGTAGTAAGTGCAAATGCTTCGCCGTGTTCTATTCTCCGAATCAGTTCTGTGCCGGTAGTAATATTTCCCCATTGGTCGGATCCGCCCATCTGCAGCATCACTTTCTTGTGTTTCCACAAATAATAAAAGTCATATCCTTGGATTAGTTGGTAAGTGAATTCCGTAAAGCTCATTCCTTCGCGACCTTCTCCCTGAATCCTGTTTTTTACTGAGTCCTTCGCCATCATATAGTTTACCGTCAGCCTTTTTCCTACATCTCTGATAAATTCAAGGAAGCCCATATTCTTGAACCAGTCGTAGTTATTGACAATTTCTGCGGAGTTTTTTCCGCAATTAAAATCGAGAAATTTCTCTAATTGCTGTAGTTGGCGGTCTTGGTTATGAAGCAGCATTTCCTCCGTCAGCAGGTTTCTCTCTGCCGATTTTCCAGAGGGGTCACCTACCATACCGGAGGCTCCGCCCAGCAGTGCATACGGTTTATGACCTGCTTTCTGAAAGTGCAATAGCGTCATTATCTGCACGAGATTGCCTACCCCCAGCGAGTCGGCGGTTGGATCAAAACCAATATACCCTCTCGTCATCCCTTGCTTGAGTAGTTCTTCGGTTCCCGGCATTATATCCTGCAACATTCCCCTCCAGCGCAATTCTTCAATAAAATTTTGCATATCTATTAAAATTGGCCACAAAAATAATCGCGATCAACAAGAATGGATCAAAGTGCTTCTTTTACCACCTCTACCGCAATTCCACGCGATCCTTTGATCAGTATAAGATGATCTTTGAGTTTTTTTTCCTTCAGGTAACTCACTGCTTCGCTATTAGAAGCAAAAGATAAAAACGGAAATTCTCTTTCGAGTGATTTAAAGGTCTGCCCCACGCTGATTCCATGAAGGTGTAATTCAGCGGCTTTTATCAATATTTTCCGGTGTTCCTCAGGACCTTCTTTTCCAAGTTCTAACATATCACCAATTACAAAGAATTTGTTTTTTGCTGATTGGCGGGAAAGGTGAATCAGGGCGTGTTCCATACTGGTAGGATTGGCATTATAGGCATCCATTATCAAAGTATTGTAGGCAGTGTGGATCAGTTGTGACCGGTTGTTTTCAGGTGTATAATCAGTTATTGCTGAAATGATCTCTTCCGCTTCTACATCAAAGTAGATTCCCACGGCAATAGCAGATACAATATTGTAAAGATTGAATGTTCCGGCGAAATGAGTAGTTATTTCACTTTGCGAAAAGTTTTTGGTTTTTAGTGAAAAAGCCAGTGTGGGTTCTTCTCTGGTAACGGTTACTTCGATACCGCCTGAATGAAATCCGAAGGGCACTATTTGCATTCCATTAGTTATTTCGCGAATGGTATCCATTTCTGTATTGGCAAAAAGGGTTCCCCCGTTTTTATAGAGGAAATCATAAAGTTCTTTTTTCCCTTTTTTTACTCCTTCTATACCGCCAAAACCTTGAAGGTGAGCTTTTCCGATGTTGGTGACTATTCCAAAATCTGGCTCCGTAAAAGTGCAGTAAGATGCTATTTCACCCTGGTGGTTAGCCCCCATTTCAATAACGGCAAAAGTGGTATCAGGGGGCATTGATAGAATAGTTAGCGGAATACCGATGTGATTGTTCAGGTTTCCGGCTGTAGCATGCACCTTGAATTTTTTTGCGAGTACATCACGCACGAGTTCCTTGGTAGTTGTTTTACCATTACTGCCGGTGATAGCAAGAAAAGGAATGTGGAATGTTCTTCTGTAATCGAGGGCAAGATGCTGTAATGAATTGAGAACATTGTTCACCTTTATCAACCGCTGGTCGCTCATCCCGGTTTCTTCATCTACTATAACCATTGAGCAACCCGCAGCCAATGCTTCTGATGCAAAACGGTTTCCGTTGAAGTTTGCACCTTTCAGGGCAAAAAACATACTTCCCGAAGTCACTTTTCGTGTATCGGTTGTAATAGAACGATGAGAGAGAAAATGATCTAATATTCTTTTTCGCATGAGGTAAAAGTATATTCAAACACGTCAGCAGAACATACTGATTAATATTGATTGAGCAGGGCAAAGTCTTCTGTTCCCATAAACGGAATCAGAGTGCAGAAATAAAAAAAGCCCGGAGATTTTTGCCGGGCTTTTTATTAAATATCATGTTTATTCAGGTCTTCCTTTCGGGCCAATTCCAGTTGGGCTGCCCACGCGGGTCATCGCACAACGGAAGCCAAGGGTTGCCATAGAACGACGTTCATCGAGAAAACGACGGGTTCCGGGGATAGTGAAATAAGCGCGATCCCTCCAGTTACCACCTTTGTAAACGCGGGCTCTGTTGTTGATGAGAGTAGTCTGCCCCCATTCATACATACGGTTATTATCTGTTTCACGCGATGGGTCATGATAGAACACACTACTTTGAAAATCTCCATCGAGGTAGTCAATGTTATCTGCTTTGCGGTAATTGCGGCGGTCTATCTTCTCTTCTAAATTCACATCGCGCATACGCTCATTGCCGGCAGTGTTGGAGATATAGTCAGAAATTCCATCGCGGAGATCGGGGGCAATTGGAGAGTCTGAGCTGGTAACAAGGTCCATTATTTCCTGCATCAGAGCCTGAGCTTCATCGCTCTTGCGCTCTTTTTCTTTTTCTTTTGCCTGATCAATCTTTTGTAGAGACTGGTCTATCAGTGTCAAATCTCCTTCAACGAGACGGGGGCCGGCCTGCTTCTGGTAGTTAGTAATGAAATAGCTCACGCCCTCTATGTCATATACGTTATAGTCATACTTATCAGCAATACTTCCATCGCTGTTTAGTACCCTTGTCTGATAGACATTCCCGCGGAAGGGGCGGAATTCGCTTTTATCCTCTGGGGAAAGGGGGCGATAAACGTCCATTACCCATTCAGAAACATTACCGGACATATTATAGAGTCCATAGTCATTGGGCGGATACTGATAAACTGGAGCAGTAATATCAGCATTATCATTAAGATACCCGGCAACCCCCATCATATCACCAGCGCCACGCACAAAGTTGGCGCGTATTGTCCCGAAAAATTTTCCGCCATTGTCATCATTGCGCACATAGTGGCCATTCCACGGATAGGTGCGGCGATCAGTAATCAATTCCTGAAATGAGTTTCCGATGAGGCCAAGTGCGGCATATTCCCATTCGGCTTCGGTAGGGAGGCGATACCGCGGAAGCAGTATCCCATCTTGCATACGCACCCTGCGGAAGCCGGTTCCTTTCGGGTTTACATCGGGAATACCTTCTTTATTGGCTTCTCCCTCGTACTGACCATTGAGATAAGTATCAGTAGTGAAATGCTCTTCATCAACCTGAGCAGTGGGGTTGAAATTCAGCAGACCCTCCCGAACGAGGATCAGCTCGTTGACCCTGTCGGTGCGCCATGCGGCAAAATCATTTGCCTGAAGCCAGTTCACACCCACCACAGGATAATCCTCATAAGCAGGATGGCGCAAATAATATTCGACATAAGGCTCGTTGTATTCTAATTTTTCGCGCCAAACTAATGTATCCGGCAGCGCACGGTTGATGATCTCAGGGTAGCTGTCACCATAAACAAGACCCAGCCAGTGAAGGTAATCAAGCCAGTGCTGATTGGTAACTTCGGTTTCATCCATATAAAAGGAAGACACGGTAACTCTTCGCGGGATATTGTCCCAAGTGTAGTTTACATCGTCTTCAACACGCCCCATAGTAAAGGTACCACCTTCAACAAGGATAAGGCCGGGGCCGGTTTCTTGTTCGGTGTATTCGATACGGTCGTAACCGCCGTTGTCAGGGTCGTTATATGTCCATCCAGTGGCACTGGAGCGCTGCTTTTCGCAGGAAGCGAGCGACACGGCTGCGGCTAAAAAAGCAGTTATTCTGATGCTGCTTACCATTTGTTTCATGATTTCCTGATTTTGAAAGATGGATATAGCTATTTTCCTAAACTAAGTAAGTGGTCTAACTAAAATGAAGGACACGCTATTGTGCGGAACTTCGGTTTTTTTGGTCTGCAGTCAAAGTTGATTGCCAAAGATACCTCATGGGAACCTCCGGTTGACGGGGTCAACTCGGAAATTGTCACATCATAACTGTATCCAAAGCGCACAACATCTGTCTGAATTCCGATTGTTGCAATAAATGAATCCCGGTAGGTTGGGCCGAAAAGGATGCCGCGGAACCATACACCTGCTACAATCGGCCCCTTGTTTACGTACATGCCCAAATTAAGTTGCTGGAACTCTCCCTGCCTTCTGTAGAGCACATTCGGAGAAATAGATGCTTCGGCATCACGCCTTTTTTTCTGAATAGGAATAACGGCTCCTGCATGTGCCGTAAATTTCATGGGAAGGCGGCTGGTGCCAACGATCAGAGATTCATTGGGTTCGTTGAGGTGATGTACAGCAAAACCCCCATAGACGATATCGCTAAAGCCGAGTATTCCGGCAGAAAAGTCCACATTTGAAACTTTACCTCCGCGGGGAATATCCTGAGTCTCATAGATAAACCCTTTTCGGGGGTCTATCATATCACCAAAAGTCAATTTGCTCCAGTCGAGGGATTTTTGAAAGTAGGAAGCCTGAAGACCTGCCTTTACAGAAAATTTACGAGTAATAGGTTGTTGATAAGAATACATCCCGCTGAGGGTTGTAGTGTTCAGCGTGTTCTGAGCCGCACGGTCATTGACAACCAAAAGGCCAAGACCTCCCTGAATAGTTTCCACGTGTTGGTCGTAGCTTGCGCTCGTCGTCACAAACGTTCCGCTGAGTGAGGGCCATTGGTTGCGATAATTCATCACCAACCTTGGGCAACGGGCAGTTCCGGCAAAAGCGGGATTCAGGTAAAGCGGATTTGCATAAAACTGAGTAAATTCAGGATCCTGAGCCGTGGCATCGGCCATTCCTAATGCAGCAATAAAGAAGGTAGCAACAAGAGAGTAAAGAACTTTTCTCATCCGCACGATTTTTACCATAGGGTGTATAGAATTAGCAATATTACAACATTTTGGCCGATCAAATATTTTGTTCCCAACAATATTCAGACACACCTTATGTTTATCCCGTTGCATTTTCCCTTTCATTTTGACATGATAAACTGCCTAAGAGTCTCATTATTATTTGGTTTCTTTTATTTATTCAATTACACAGGATCAGCTCAGGAGACGATTTTGATTGAAAAACCTCTTTACTGGTATGATCTTGCGCCCGTATCGGGAGATGCGAGTGCACCTGATCATAAGTTGTTCAGGGATGAGGCGGCCAGTGGGGTCAGTGACGGTGCACCGGTTTTTGTATATCGCCAACGTCTTTCTCATTTTTCGGCTGTACGGGGATACAGGATCATTGCCGAAGAGGTTACATCTTTTCCAATGAATCTTCTGAAATCGGGACAGGACTTACAGATTGAATCCGACTGGAAGTTGACCGCCCGCGTTACAGATGGGGGAGGAGTACCTTACTTAGTTGTCGCACTCCTTCCCATTAGAGAAAAAAACGGGGTGCTGGAACGTTTGGTGTCGTTCAGTATTGAGATTACCATAGATTCTCATGCTTCATCAGGTCAACAGCGCACATTGACATTTGCTGAAAATTCTGTACTGAAAGAAGGAACATGGTATAAAATAGCCATTGCGAGAGATGGAATCTACAAAATTGATCGTTCTTTTCTTAGCCAACTGGGTATTGATGTCACCACACTAAATCCACAGCAGATCAATGTTTATGGAAATGGAGGCAGTCTTCTCCCGGAGGACAACATGGCCTTCCGTTATGATGATCTTCAGAAAAATGCTATTTTTGTTCAGAGTACCGGGGGAAATACATTTGGCAGCAATGATTACATTCTCTTTTACGGGAAAGGCCCTGACACTTGGGGATTAGAGTACAATAATTCCATAGGCAGAAAAAGGTGGATACACACCAAGCATTATTACTCTGATTCTGCCTATTACTTTATCCGTATTGATGACACTGATCCGCTGCGCGTCTCTCCGCAACCGCTTTCTCAGTCTCCGGAAACCCATCTGTCTTCCTCCTTTCAAGATTATCAGTATATAGAAAGCGACCAGTACAACCTTGCCCAGTCGGGAAGAGAGTTTTACGGTGATCTCTTTGATATTAGTGTCAATTCCTCCTATTCTTTCAACTTTCCCAATATTTCTACTATCAGCCCGGCAAGTATTGACTTCTCTGCTGCTTCGCGGTCAATTGGCCAGCCCAGCAGTTTTACTTATACAGTACCCGGCACCTCCCAAACACTCAGTATCAATTCGGTGGGAACCAGTGCTACCTCACTGACCGCACAGGCAGGCAAGTCAACCAGCTCTTTTATTCCCTCTGGTGCTAACGTTACAGTAGGTGTTACCTATAACAAGGCAAATGCAGATGCAAAAGGCTGGCTCGATTATATTACGATCAATGCAACCCGTAACCTTGTAATGAATTCCAATCAGATGCGTTTTGCCGATACACTTTCAGCGGGGAGCGGAAATATCACACAGTATCAACTTGGTTCGGCTACTACCGTTTCGCAAATTTGGGATATTACCGATTTTCTACATCCAGGGAGTGTTGCCTTTACGATGAATGGGGGAGCAGCAGAATGGAAAATTGGCACAGATATTCCGCACGAATTCATTGCGTTTACCAATGGTGGTTTTCTTACTCCAACACCCAAAGGCAAGGTTGAAAATCAAAATCTTCATGCACTTCAGAATATTGATCTCGTGATTGTGTCAGCTCCGCTGAACATAGAAACAGCAGTCGCCATCAAAGACATACATACAGGAGAAGGTATGCAGGTGGCCTTGGTAACACCAGAGCAGGTTTTCAATGAATTTTCAGGAGGTAACCCTGACGTGACTGCTATTCGGACTTTTATGAAAATGTTTTACGACAGGGCAGGGGGAAATACTTCACTGCTTCCTGAAAATCTGTTATTGCTCGGTGACGGCGATTACCTTAATAACAAAGGGATGAAGGCTCAAACGGGGAGCAACGTCATCGTATTTGAGTCCGATAATTCACTTTCTCCGATCGCCTCTTATGTCAGTGATGATTATTTTGTATTTTTATCTGACGATGATAACTCTAACTCATCGCTGAATGCACTCGACTGTGGAGTGGGGCGTATTCCGGCCTCTTCGCGGGAAGAGGCGGCGCATTACTTATCCAAGTTGCGGGCTTATATTGCACCCAACCCCTCTCCTGACGGTAGCGCTCATTCACTGGGGGCGAACGATGACAATCCTTTTGGATCATGGAGAAATGTGCTGACATTTGTCGCCGACGATCAAGATGGAAACGGCGGCCCGTTTGAAGACGAGCACCTTTCCAATTCCGATGCTCTCTCATCCACGATTCATTCGGCTCATCCGGAGTACGACATCGCCAAGATATATATGGATGCATACACTCAGATTACAACTCCCGGGGGTGAGCGCTACCCAGAGGGAGAAGAAAAAATTCGGCAGCGAATACAGAACGGGGCTTTACTTGTTACCTATATTGGTCATGGGGGAGAGCGCGGATGGGCACACGAAAGGATTCTTGATATTCCTACCATACAGGGATTCACTAATAAAAGCAGGCTTCCTGTGTTTCTTACAGCCACCTGTGAACTTGCACGGTACGACAATCCCGGTTACAACTCTGCAGGCGAAATACTTCTGATGAACCCGTCTGGTGGAGCCATTGCAATGCTTACAACAACGCGCATTGTTTTTTCAGGTGAAAATTATGAAATGGATCAAGCTTTTTTTGATGTTGCGCTGGAAGACGAGACCATTTCAAATCTTACTCTTGGAAAGATCAACCAGTTGACGAAAAATGGTGTTTCTGCTGGAAATGACAGCAAACCTAATTTCAGTCTTCTCGGTGATCCGGCGCTGCGAATGGTTTATCCCCGCTATAATGTATATACGACGGCTATTAATGGTATAGACATCAGCCAATATACCGACACGATGAAGTCGCTTCAGGAAGTGGAAATAAAAGGTTATATCGGCGACCTGAACGGTAATAAGTTGAATAGTTTTAATGGTTTTGTATATCCAACGGTTTATGACAAAGAGACGAAGATTTTTACGCAAAACAATGATGGGGGCATCGTCCAGGAATTTTCTGTTTTCAATAAAAACATTTACCGTGGAAAAGTGAGTGTAAGCGGTGGAGATTTTGTTTTTCGTTTCGTTGTTCCTTATGATATCAACTACAGCGTGGACAACGGTCGGATCAGTTATTATGCCGTTGCAGGGAGTACCGATGCCCACGGATATGAACAGGATTTTCTGATCGGGAGCTCACTGTCGGGAACCACATTGAATACAGTTGGTCCCGAATTAAATGTCTATATGAATGACAGTACTTTTGTGGATGGGGGTGTGACGAATACCAAACCGCTTCTGATTGTCAGACTATCGGATGAAAACGGGATAAATACCGTAGGTAATGGCATTGGCCATGATATTATTGCAACGTTGGATAATAATGCACAAAACCCTATTGTGCTGAATGATTTTTATGAAGCCGATCTTGATACATACAAAAGCGGGAGTGTGCGCTACCAACTTTCCGGTCTGAGTGCGGGTAATCATACGTTAAAGATAAAAGCGTGGGATGTTCACAATAATTCAAGTGAAAAAATGATTGAATTTACTGTTGCAGATAATGCTTCCATCGTGTTGGAACATCTGCTGAACTATCCCAATCCATTTACAACTCATACTGACTTTTTCTTTGAGCATAATCAGTTGTATGAAACATTGGATGTAAAAATACAGGTCTTTACTGTGAGCGGAAAGCTGGTTAAAACAATTACGCGGCAGTTGGCAACCACCGGATTTCGATCGGAGCCTATTTCCTGGGATGGCACCGATGATTTCGGCGATCGGATCGGCAAAGGAGTTTATGTCTATAAGATAGCGGTAAAAAATTCGCTGGGTCAAAAAGCAGAGCAGTATGAAAAACTTGTAATTTTAAAATAAAACAGACAGCA
>JADLBA010000165.1 GCA_020848015.1 Crocinitomicaceae bacterium
TCCACTCACCTTGCCTCCATTGTCCTCGATACTTTGCTTGATTCCGTATCGAGAAAAGTGACTGAATACTCAAATCACCACAAAACTCATTCCTTTCAACCGTTCGGATACTGTTGCTAAAGATCTGCCTTCATCGGCAGTAAACAGAAGACCTGAATTTTTTAATCTTTCCACCATTGACCGGTTCGCTTCTAAAGAAAACCATTCGAGGATAGATTGTGCGATTTTTTCACCCACCTCATCCGTTTCAAGCAGAGCTTCAGCATTCGCTGCAACCAACGAATCAATTGTTTTAAAACGGCGCGTGAGTTTCTTGGCAACCGTTTCCCCAACAAAGCGGATACCTAACGCAAATAGCACACGCTCAAAAGGTATTTTTTTACTTGCTTCAATACCTGCCAACAGGTTGTTGACGCTTTTTTCCTGCAGGGATCTTTTTTTGGGATTTTCCCCGAATTCATCACCAACGGTAAACTCCAGACCGATCAATTGTTCTTTGCGCAAATCATAAATATCAGCGACAGTTCTGATGAGTTTTTTTTCATAAAGCCCCGCAATCGTCTCACTGCCGATACCTTCAATATTCATTGCCTTTCGTGAAATAAAGTGCTCAATCTTTCCCTTGATCTGCGGTGGGCACCCATTTTCATTCGGACAATAATGAGCGGCTTCCCCTTCATTTCTGACCAGTGTAGTGCCGCATTCAGGACATTGGCGGATATAAATATGAGGATGAACTGACCCACGTGGCTTAGTTGTATCTACTGCAATCACTTTCGGGATAATCTCCCCTCCTTTTTCAATAAATACAGTATCCCCTTCGCGAATATCGAGTTTGGCTATCTGATCTGCATTGTATAATGATGCACGCTTCACGGTGGTACCGGCGAGCAATACAGGCCGGAGATTGGCAACCGGAGTGATAGCTCCAGTGCGGCCTACCTGATAGGAAATTTTTTCCAATACCGTACTGACCGTTTCTGCCTTAAACTTATAAGCAATAGCCCATCGGGGACTTTTGGCCGTCATTCCTAATTCATCCCATAGGCTGATTTGATTGACTTTGATCACAACACCATCAATATCAAAAGGCAGGTTGTGGCGATGTTCATCCCAATAGTGAATGAACCTCATAATCTCTTCAATGCTATTAGCTTTTTCGATCAGATGCATCTTGTGATCAGGCACTTTGAAACCCCAGTCGGCGGCGTGCAGGAGGCTGTCGAAATGATTGTCATAAGGGAGATGATCTCCCAGCACAAAATACAAAAAGCAGTCGAGTTTCCGCTTTGCCACTAATTTGCTATCCTGATGTTTAAGTGTCCCCGCAGCAGTATTGCGCGGATTAGCATACAGTTCTTCACCTTGTTTTTCACGTTCCCTATTCAGTTCGGCAAATACAGCATGAGGTAAGAATATTTCTCCGCGAATCTCAAATTCATCCGGAAATTTTCCGCGTAATCGCAGTGGGATACTGCCAATAGTGCGGATGTTTGCGCTGACATCTTCTCCCACGCTCCCATCACCCCTTGTAACTCCGCGCACAAAGCGACCATTTTTGTAGTAAAGTGAAATAGCCACTCCATCGTACTTCAATTCTAATACGTATTCAATGTTATCGCCGACCGATTTATGAAGGCGCTCTTCCCAGTCGCGGATATCTTCTTCACTATAGGTATTGCTCAGTGACAACATCGGGCGTATATGTGTAACCTTCTCAAACTTGTCGGTGATATCCCCACCAACACGCTTTGTGGGTGAGTTGGCATCAGCAAATTCCGGGTGTTCCAGTTCAAGCTTTTCGAGCTCCTTCAGCTTCCGGTCGAATTCATAGTCCGAAACAGTGGGTTGGTTCAGTACATAGTACTTATAGTTGTGCTCGTTTAGTTCGTGCGTAAGTTCATCAATGCGATGGCGAATGTTAATCATAAAGAAAATTCGATGAAACAAAGTTAACCGCAAATCAATGCTTGCAACAATCGTCATTTTTTGCTTTCAGGCATCTTCTTAGGTACTTTGAAATGTAGAATTAGCATACCTGAAAGATCAGGAAAAGGAATAAATAACTCAAAGCAATTTTTTAGATTTCACATTAAGGCAAATTTCCTCGCCGGAAAGAATGTATGGATTCAAAAATTATTTTGACCCCATATTTTTTTTCCGGTCAGGAAGCATCATAGAAAAATAAATTTTGTCAGGGTCAATACGCCTGCCTCACATCCGCGTTAAAAAATCCCCGCACCATTTTTATCAACTTGATTCTTACCCTGAGGATGGCTATCGGGCTGCTATATACTGGCTGCAGTTCGGGCGGAGCATTTTGTATATGCCGGTATCCTAAGCCGGCACCTATCGAAATAAAATAAGTAAGATGAAAATAGCAAGTGGTTGATACCTCAGTCGGTTTTACACGTCGTTCAAAACGGACATTTTCCTTTGTTAACGGGCTTCTGTATTCACCGCTGATGATTGCGGTTCCGGTATTTGCAGTAATAGACCACTCTATTTTTGTTGTAAAAAGTAAAACACGTTCGTAAAAAACGGAGCCATAAGAAAACCGCAGAAATGCGCTATCAATCTGCGGATCAACAGACGAGATATCGCTTACCCAGACTCCGTCGCCGAGGTTGTAATAGCCTATGCCAAAGCGATGAACTCTGCGGTATTCTATCCCCACCCTTAATCCTGCCAACCGCGCACGGGTATTTCCCATCAGAGTCTGACGCGCATCGAGTGCAAAGTCAAACTTCCATTTTTTGTATTTTGAATCTAATATCTTGTTGCCCGCAATTGTCCACACAGGATCCTGATAATGCTTCTTTGTGCTAATGGCAAGGGGGTGGTTTCCCTCAACAGACTCAAGGGTCAACTGGCAGACAGCAGATGTGGTGCACTGGAAAAAACAGAGTATGAGTAATAGATTTTTCAATCGAACGTAAAAATACAACGCCTGTTATGATCACAAGATCGAATAGAAAAGGCTTTTAAAAAAGAATGAACGGTACGCAGAGGGATATACTGCCTGGTGTATGAGGAGATTTTCCTCATAAATTCTCCGCAGATCAAACAAACTCCGAACATAAAATATTATTAATAAAACATTGATGACACCGAGAAATATTGTATCCATATCCAGCGTAGCGAGGAAGTAATTCTGTCCATTACATCTGATAATATCAATCTGGATTCAGTATATATTAAGATACAAAAAGAAGGGCTGATAGTCTATCTAACAGCCCTCTTTCTATCAAAGCCTGCATTCATTACTATTTCGTCAGAAAACCGAAATTTTTGCTATAGAATAGCATTTGCTCGGCAAACGTATTCATATATGTCACCTTCACATCGGTGATGATGCCACCTTCACCTGTTACCGGCTCAAGTAAGGGATTCATAAAGCCTGCATAAGGGGGCACGTTCAGCCGCTCAGCGCGAGCGAGCACTTGAGCGTGGAGTTTCTGATCTACTTTTTTCCCATAGCCGTCGGCAAGCGCTTTAGCAGCATTGTAATCTCCTTCTGAAGTAATCCGCTGTACTTCGCGGAGGAGGTCACCAACCAGCCCTCTCATTTTATTATAGTCGCGAATATCGAAAAACGTTTCGCCATCGCGTTCGATCTTAACTATAACGCTGTCTGGTTTTCCTTTCTCAAATATCCAGTTGCTTATCCACGCCCGGTTGCGCATGTGGGCTTCCTCGATCTCTTCGCCGAGTTTTAGCCGGCGCAATTGACCAATGAGACCATTGCGGATATATCCATCATATTCCGCTTTACCAACTTCGAGACTTTCCATCAAACCGATATCAACCAGCTTCTGATCCAAGATATAGTATAATGCTACAAGGTCTGCACGTCCTTCCTCAATGGTGGAGGCGAACTCTTTCAGTGTAGTCGAAGAAGGGCCTACGCCATCATTGATTTTGCCACTGGCATGACCAATGACTTCGTGCATAGCGGTGTGTAATTTTCCTGAAACCTCACCGTATTTTTTTGCGCGGTCTATCTCTTCCGAATCATTGGCAAATTCTTCGAGCATTCCAGAACCGGCAGCTTTGTTGTATGCATCTTCGATGTTGCCCAGGCTCACACTTTTAGATCCGTGTGTACTTCTGATCCATTGAGCATTCGGAAGGTTTACACCGATCGGTGTGCTCGGAGAAGCATCACCGGCCTCTCCAGCAACATTTACTACTTTAAAGGTAACTCCTTTCACTTCGGCCTTTTTGTGTTCTTTCATCGTGGGAGAATTATCTTCAAACCATTGAGCATTATCCATCATCACCTTCATTCGATCACTGGCTTCAAAGTCGTTTATTTCCACAATACTCTCGTATGAGCCGCGTCGCCCAAGCGGATCATTATATACTTCGACAAATCCTTGTATGAAATCAATGTCATCACCGGCACTTTTCACCCACTGAATATTGAAGTCATCCCAAGTGCGGAGATCCCCTGTCTGGTAAAACTGTATCAGTTTGCGAAAGCAAACGGCTTGCTTATCAGATTCAGCAACTTTCTCCGCTTTTTCCAACCAGTAAACTACCTTCTCCAGTGCTGCGCCATACTTGCCTCCAATCCTGTAAACCTCTTCTGATATTACACCGTCCTTTTTTACCAGATTGGCATTGATGCCATAAGAAAGCGGAGTGCGATCGTCGGGCTTTTCAAGTGCTGCGTAATATTTCTCTGCATCTTTTGTCGTCACCCCTTCGCCGTAAAAATTGACGGCAGAGTTTTCGACGAGACCTTTGGCAGCATCCTTTTCAACTTTTCGTGGAGCAATTTTCGGATTGAAGATCACTTCCCTTATCTCTGCACTGCATTCAGTTGAAGCAGCCTGGCAGAGTGCGTCAAAGTATTCTCTGCTGAATTTTGGCTGGTGTTTCAGGTTGCTGTAGTGATGATGGATACCATTGCTCATCCATACCTGCTTTAGGTAAGATTCAAAATTGCTCCATTCAGCAGCATTTTTATCTCCCTGATAGGTTGTGTAAATTTTTTCCAGCACTGATCGAATATCAAGGTTGTATCTGTAGTTCTGATCCCACATAATATCCCTCCCTGCAAGCCCTGCCTGTGTAAGATAATAGACTAACTCCTTTTGCTTTTGTGTGAGCCGGTCGAAACACGGAAGCCTGTAACGGAGGATGCGCGTATCCTCAAAACGATCTACTTCCCACTGGAAGGTAGAGTCATTATCAACACATTGTTTCGTTTCTGCTTTCTGCTCCGCAACCGGCGGTGCAGGCTGATTGCAAGAAGCCATAATAAAGCATGTTCCAGCAATTAAGAAGGTGAAGAGTTTCATTTTGTTTTATTTGAGAGAGTGCGAATATAGAAAGTGTAATAATTTTTCAGGAAAAAGAGAGCCTTGATTATAATAACCAACATTGCCATCTGTTTTAAATCCCCTTATACCCTTGTTTCTGGGCTGTTCGCAAAGGGAGCAGTTCGCTCTTGCCCCAGGATATCACGAAGCTAATTTTTTATTAACTTGCGATCGAGCGAAAAAAAGAGTGTTTAAGTATCACTTTTCTGACATAATCATGCATCAAAAAGTTCGCAGAGGAAGTAATACATGGAATCTCAGTTAATTATTAGAAGATTCCTGAAAAAATTGGAAGTGCGGGCAACTTATCATTCTATATATTCGTCAAGGCAGCAGAAAAATTCAAAGAATGATGCGATCGTTATACTTGTGTGGTTTATTCGTGTTGGGGTGTCTGGGAAATCTTCATGCACAAAGCAGCGGAGATAAGGTGGATTTATCAGCAGCGAGGGAATTGAAAGAATTTCGTTCGGCCAATTCAAAAACGTATATTGATGCCGATGGCCATTATTACACCCAAATGACTGGCGGATATTTTCATTATAAAAACAGCAGTGATGAGTGGACTACTTTACAGGAAACCATTTCTGCCGGTACCGGGGGACAGTACGGTATTTTTAGTACCGATCTGCCTCTTTCCGTCAATCCTTCAGATGGTACCACCAATATGTTGCTGGAAAAAAAAGACGGCAATATTTATTTTGGAAAAAACTCTGTCATTGAAATGATGGATGACCAGGGCAATATTTTGTCAGTAATAGAAAAAAATCCGGAGCTTACCTATCAAACCAGTGAAAACGGTGTACAAATAAATAACTTTTTCAATGGGATTGACCGTCTGCAAACTCTCAGATACTGGGACCTGAAAACTGATTATCTCCTGCATGATAAGCCTTCATTTCCGTCCGGTGCATCTACCATGGCCTTTTCGGATGAATTGACTCTTCCCCAAGGATGGACTATTGTTCCTTTTTTTGGAGAAGAGACAGCGCAGGGTTGGCGAGGAAGTCTTAAAATACTCAATGCATCCGGGCTACAGGTCGCGATCATCTCTGAAGCCAAATTCTATGACACATTTTCCACTTCTACCACTGAAAAGCGGTTTGATGAAATACACGCCATCATAGGAGACTATTATTTAGAAAATACCGCCAATGGTTATATAATAAAATTGATGGTGCCGGTGGATTGGCTCGAAAGAAAAGAACTGGTATATCCCGTAGTGATTGACCCTACCATTTCGAATACCTACGCCAATACATTTGGTGTGATGGATCATTTTGTACAGTTTACTCCGGCCTGTCAAGCTAATCTAAACGTTACCCTTCCACCGGGACCGAACTATATCGTTTCCAATACGAGCACACAATATAACATTATGGCGATGGGAACCATCGCAGTAATGGATTTGACCACCTATTATGCGGCTGGCTTTGAGCAATATTCACGAGTGGGATTCGGTGGAAACTGGACAAGCACTATGCAGGGTTATGGAAATAGTCAAAGCCCGCAACTCGTCGTGTATAGCCTCCCCAATCTCTCTATTGCTAATGGATGCTATCCGGGTGGCTCTGTTCTTACATTTAACTGGCAGGCTTACCAGGAATATTTCCCCCCACTTCAAGGCCCTGCATCGGTGAATGTTTATGGCTGTGTGCAAAACTACCAGTACCTCGTTGCCAATTCCTGGATCGTAACTGTGACCTACGATATTGCCCAAGTTGATGCTATTGTTTCTCCTACTTCTCAAACTCTCTGCTCAGGAGAAAGCACTTCGTTCAATTTGTCCACCTCTCCGGCAGGCGGAAGTCTTAACTGGACTGTTCTTTCTGGTGGACTTACCGGAGCGACCGATGGTTCAGGGAATCAGATCAGCCAGACGTTGGCCACTACCGGAAACGATCCCGGAACAGCTACCTACACTGTTACCCCTACGTATATGGGTTGTGCCGGTACTCCTCAAATGGTTACTGTAGAAGTCAATCCCGAATACAGCGTATCCATTGAGCACTCCATGTGCCCCGGCGAAACATATTCTTTCAATGGCACCGAATATTCTCAAGAGGGCACCTATCAGGCTTTTCTTCAAACTTCCAGTGGATGCGACAGTACTGTAACACTGAACCTGACGGTCAATTCCACTATTTACTCCAACCAATCAGTGCATATCTGCCAGGGAGAAACTTATTCTTTTAACGGAAATGAACTGAGCCAACAGGGACAATACGAAGCCACCTTCCTCAGCACAGGAGGATGTGACTCTATCGTTACACTCGATCTCGATGTACTGCCGGTTTACAACGAAAGCATCAATGAAACTATCTGCCAGGGGGCTTCCTATTCTTTTGGGGGCACATCGTATTCTAATAACGGTGCCTATGAACATACTTTCCAATCCGCGACCGGATGCGACTCTACGGTGACTCTCTTTCTCACAGTTACTATACCGCCTTTCTCAGAATTTGGATACACCATTTGTCAGGGTGAATCCTACGCTTTTGCCGGAAATAACTATACCCAAACAGGTGATTATACCTCGGTTTTCACAACTACTGCGGGGTGTGATTCGCTGGTGACTCTTCATCTCCTTGTAATTCCGACTGTGACCCAAGCACTCGATATTACTATTTGTGAAGGTCAGTCCTATTTTCTCAACGGTACAGAATACA
>JADLBA010000166.1 GCA_020848015.1 Crocinitomicaceae bacterium
ACCGGCATAATCGTGGCTCATATAGGAATACCGGGCACAATCGCTGGTTATTACAAAATCATATCTTGTTGTATCTGGCTCTGTGTTGTCGAGGTCTCTATAATAAACTGTCAGTTTGGAGCCGGGGTCGGCCAAATTGTAATTGACTATTGCCGCGTTCCAGTATATCGGATCAATATAGAGACCTTTGAAATATGTCCTGAAGTTAGCATCGCTGTTCAGAACAGAAGGATCGGATGGGGCTAACAGTTTCTGCCCGGTTTCGGTTGATAGCTGAAGTCGTAGTTGTGGAATAAGCGTGTCGCCTGCTACCGGAACTTTTTCATCGGGATGAATTTCATATACTTCTTTTCCAGGCAGTATTAGGTTATCGCCGGTATGATGGGGCTGTCGGTTGCTGTAATACACCGAGTCAACCGAAAGGTCTTCACTCATCTCATATACGCTGAAATACTGAGGGTGCAGAGTACCATAATAATCATGGTTAGCATAAACCAACGAGAGTACTACAGAGTCAATTTCGAAATTTTCCGGAAAGTCAGCGCTGCTCGAGGAAAGCCTTATCTGTGTGCAAAGGCTCGCTTTAGTGCGCCCAAAGACGGGATCAGAATAGCTGCCGAGCAGCGCCGAAGATAGTTCATCCATCCTTACAGAATCTTCCTTCTCGACCGAGCAAAGTATCGTAATGGTGTCGGTTTGAAAAGCAGAAAGTTCGTCATCCGCCGGAAGCAGATCGCTGCCAATTGTCTGTTCGGGCTT
Source organism: Crocinitomicaceae bacterium (assembly GCA_020848015.1). GTDB lineage: Bacteria > Bacteroidota > Bacteroidia > Flavobacteriales_D > Sanyastnellaceae > JADLBA01. Next base: position 760 of record JADLBA010000166.1, read on the forward strand.
CTGGCAGGCAGACAAGAATAACAAGGACAAAAAGGAAAAAAGCCCCGTAAGACTGAGGCTGTTCTTCATAAACATATTTCTGACGACAGTATGATTAATCAATGAGCACAGACTTTCCCGCGTGAACACTATCAAAGAATTCATCAATAGCGGTGAGTGGATCAGCCTCTTCGTATTGACGAAGAATGGGAATACCGCTTTCGATGAGGTATTCTTCCACTTCGGGGCTGGTATTTTTATCATTGATGATAATACCATCTGCGTATTGTATTCCGAGCTTCATCAGGTTGTCGTGGCTCGGAAATGCGAGATCGCCCATATCAGACGCAGGGATATTGTCAAAAGATACTTTTTTGGATAATTTTTTATCTAATGTGCCCGAAAACTTGTCGTCATAGAGTGAAAAAACCACTTTGCTATCAGTGTAGTGCGGATCATCACTGAAAAGTTTTTTCACATACATCGGTAGTAGCGAGGTGAACCATCCGTGGCAGTGAATGATGTCAGGAGCCCATCCGAGTTTTTTTACAGTTTCCAGTACTCCCTTTGCAAAGAAGATCATTCTCAAGTCATTATCAGGGAAAAGCTCTTCATTTTCATTGTGAAAAATGGCTTTTCGGTGAAAAAACTCTTCGTTGTCAATAAAATATACCTGGAGGCGTATTTGCGGGATACTGGCCACTTTAATGATAAGCGGGTGATCTGTATCATCGAGGATAATATTCATACCGGAAAGACGGATAACTTCGTGGAGTTGGTGTCTCCGCTCGTTGATTTTACCGTAGCGCGGCATGAAGATCCGGGTTTCCTTTCCTCTCTCATGCACCGCCTGCGGAATCTGCCTGGCGCTTTCTGCAATCGAACTTTCTGGAGAGAAAGGCAATATTTCCTGAGATACAAAAAGAACTCTTGTTTTATCCATAGGAATAACAGAAGGATTAAAATTGACAGTGCAAATATAGATAAAAATCTCTTTGTTTCAGTCTAAACAATTAGATTTGGCGGCCTTTTCCCATAATTTTTGCGCTTTGCCACTGCAGTTACATACTACTATTGTATCGTTAAACAACTGGTTATCACAAGTTAAAAAGAGGGATGCCTCGATTGGTTTTGTCCCGACTATGGGGGCGCTTCACGAGGGGCATATCAGTCTGATTAGGCAAGCGAAGAAGGAGAATAGCGTGGTAATGGCCTCTATTTTTGTAAATCCTACCCAGTTTAACAATTCTGAAGACTTTCTGCATTATCCGAGAACCGAGGCGAAAGACAGGGATATGCTATCGGAGGCGGGATGCGATGCCGTCTTCATCCCGGATGTCAGCCAAATGTATCCCGATAATGAAAAGGGGCATTGGAATTTTGGATTGTTGAGTTCTGTGCTCGAAGGCTATTACAGGCCAGGGCATTTCGATGGTGTTTTGACAATCGTAAAAAAGTTATTTGATCTTGTGCGGCCCACCAGAGCTTATTTTGGAGAAAAGGATTTTCAACAACTGGCACACATTCGGCGGCTTGTCCAGGTTGAAAAAATGGCAGTGGAAATCGTTTCATGTCCTACTTTGCGAGAACCCGGCGGCTTGGCCATGAGTTCCCGCAACAGGAGATTGAAACCCGCAGAATACGCCGCAGCACTTCATATTTCCAGTGTGCTTTTCGGAATGAAAAAAATGAAAGAAGAGTTGTCGCCTGCAGAGTTGGAGATATGGGGCAGGAAAGAGTTGGAGAAAATATCGGGACTGCGTATGGAATACCTCGAAATAGTTGATCCATCAACATTTGCCCCTCTTGCCGAATGGGAAGATGCCCCCAACGCAATAGCTCTTACTGCGGTATATGCCGGTGAAGTGAGACTGATTGACAACCTGATGCTTTCCGGGTATTAGGGTGCCAGCAGTTTAAATCCTCTTCCATGTATATTAATGATCTCAACTACCGGATCCTCTTTCAGGTGTTTGCGGAGTTTTGCGATATAAACATCCATACTGCGGCCATTGAAGTAATTATCGTCGCCCCAGATCGCTTTTAGTGCGTAGCTCCTTTCCATCACTCCGTTTTTGTGTTTGCAGAGCAGATACATCAATTCATTTTCTTTTGTAGTGAGTTTTATTTCCTGGTCGCCTACTACAAGGCGCTGCTTGTTGTAGTCGAACAAATATTTCCCAATGGAATACTCCACAGCATCGCCGTCGTTGTCTGGTAAAGCCGACGTTCGCCGCAATATTGCATTCATCCGCACCAACAGTTCATCCATGCTGAAGGGCTTGGTGAGATAGTCGTCTGCTCCCAATTGAAATCCAAATAATGTATCTTCTTTCATGCTTTTTGCTGTCAGGAAGAGAATAGGGGTATGCTTATCTTCCTGACGTATTTCCTGAGCGAGGGTAAACCCGTCTTTTACCGGCATCATCACATCCAATATGATAAAGTCGTATGTATTTCGCTTATAGAGTTTGGAACCTTCAAGGCCATCAGTGGCAAGGTCCGTTTCAAAATTCTTAGCCGCTAGAAATTCGCTGAGTAAAGTGCCGAGGTTAGGGTCGTCCTCGCACAAGAGAACTCTAATGTTCTTTTTCATGTTTTCTGGGTATGTGAATGGTAAATGTGCTTCCTTTTTTTAGTTCACTTTCTACTTCTACGGTTCCGCCGTGTTTCTCAATTACGCCTTTTACATAACTCAGACCCAGACCGAAGCCTTTCACGTTGTGGACGTTGCCGGTAGGTACGCGGTAGAGTTTATCAAATATTTTTCGCTGGTTTTCCCTTGCAATGCCAATGCCGTTATCGCGAAATGCGATGGCTACTCCGTCAATTTCATCGCGGGTAAAAATTTCAATAGCCGGTACTTCGCTACTATATTTTACCGCATTATCTATAAGGTTGTAAACAACATTGGTAAGGTGAAGTTGGTCTCCTTCCACAACAGGGTCTGAGGCATCAAGGTGTTTAACTAATGTCCCTTTTTTATTTGCTATCTGGATTTCAATATTTCGAATCACCTGTTCAATTACGCTGTGAAGATTGATCTTTTGCAGACGGAGTTGCATTTCCCCCTGTTCAAAAATAGCCGTTCTGAGAACATTCTCCACGAGAACTCCGAGCCGTTTATTTTCATCGCTGATCATACCTATATATCGTGCGAACACATTTTCTTTTTTTTGCATATCCTTATCGTTGAGGGCTTCGCAGGCGAGTGAAATAGTGGCGATAGGAGTTTTCAGCTCATGTGTCATATTATTGATAAAATCATTTTTTACATCAGAAAGTTTTTTCTGGCGGTATATGATTCCGATGCTATAGGAAAAAAGAAACATGATGAAGAGCAGCAAAATGGTTGAAGTGAGGAGCATCAGCCACATTGAAGAGATCAGATAGCGCTTTTGGTCGGGAAACCAGATAGAGAGATAATTGGGATCCGAGATGGGGTCATTGGGAAAAAGCTGAACCTTGTATCCGTCTGTAAAAAAAGATTCTTTGTAGGGTTTTGCTATCTCCTGTAGGATTTCCGGTTGATGCAGCTTATTGAACACTCCGAAATAATAATTGGCTCTGATACCCCTTTCTGTAAGTTCATGTCTGATCAGCGAGTCGAGGATTGTTGTATCTACCCGTTCACTGATGAATCCATAAATGTCCAGATCCACCAAGCCCCCCACGATGTCATCAAGTATGCCACTCTGCTGCAGGATACGCCTCTGATCAATTCCCGCATTTCCGAGTTCGCTATAAAATACGGAATCACGGCTCACCTCTAAATTTTCTTCGGAAATAATATTGATGTCTCTTTTGCCGTAACTTAAAACAATGGAGTTATCCCGGCTGCCAGAAATGGAAATAGATCTCCTGACAGCCTGTTGAGCGGCAAGTTCACGTGCTTCGATTTTTTCAAGCGTTTCGGAAACCTGGCCGAGTGCTTTACTCACGTTGCTGGCAAAATCCTGTTCCCGCAGCGTAAAGGTATTATTGACCCAGTAAACCTGAATGGCAATCAAGCCGAGCACCGCTACGGTGCTCACCGTGATCAGCAGCCGTATGTACCTTTCTTTCATACGTTACGTTGTGGGTATCCGGCATCAGCACACCGAATCCTTTACAAATAACGGTTTTAACATTTGAAATAGGTGGACTGCTTAACGACTTTTAACACCACCGGTTCTATTCTATTAGTCACCCTTTATGATTTTGGTTGGGTTGGTACTCTCTGCAATCTAGCGCCATATCACTCTTACGTGGTTTCAAATCTAACTAAAGAATCCCGCTGCTGCGGGACTCTTTGCGTATATACCAATGATACCGGTCATGCTAAAAGACGACACAACCAACAGAAAACGATCAGAAAAACGACAGACAAAATGCCAACCCTTCGTAAAATAAAAAGAGCTGCAAGCCAACATACAAACTGAAACAAATTGCAGCACATTTTATTTTGCCAACCGCCCCCAAGCCCACCCACCACCCAACTCTTTGACAAATTTGCAGACTGTTGATAAAATCTTTAAAGTGTTTGGCGAACATTTCAAAAGGACTTTTTACATTTGACAATTATTGTCAAGTTAATATTATCAAATTGAAAACGACTGGAAGAATAATTAGGGAACAGCGAGAAGCCAAAGGACTTCTTCTAAGACAAGTAGCAGCTAAACTCGATATAGACACAGCTATTTTAAGCAAAATTGAAAGAGGGGAAAGGAAAGCTTCAAGAGAACAAATTGTGTCTCTTGCCGAAATTCTAGACCTTAAAAAAGATGACTTACTTATACAGTATTTGAGTGAGAACATTGCTTATGAAATTGCGGATGATGACCTTGCAAAGCAAGCATTGAAATTAGCTGAAAAAAAAGTCGAATACATAAAAAAGAACAGAAAATGACGGGGAAAGAGTTTCTAGAACTACTCGGTTTCAAAACTAAAAACGGGACTTTATTCCACAAGGATTATAAGTTAAACAGCTATACTATTAAGGTTGATGTTGCAAAAGGAAAAATTCATTATCGCAATGATGAACAAACTACTGTAGAACGTCAAGAAGACGGACAAATTCAACTAGGCGATAAAACAACATCACATTTTAAGCCCGAACAAGACCCATTATACCAAGAATCATTAGTTGTATTAGAATGTGTTGATAGGCTATTAAGAAAAGGCTATAATCCAAATGACATTCATTTGGAAAGACGTTATCCGTCTGGCAGAGGAGCAAGTGGCGGGAAATCGGATGTTTGTGTATATGGCAAAGATGGAAAATCACTGTTAGTTATTGAATGTAAAACTTGGGGGGCAGAATTTGAAAGTGAAAAGAAAAAAATGGATGAACACGGTGGACAGGTTTTTGCCTATTTAGCAAATGACCAAAACGCTAAATTCCTTGTGGTTTATGCTTCAAAATCAAATTCAGAAAGGGCGGGTGATAATAAGTTTGATTACGAAAACATAATCGTTCAGATAAAAGACCGAGAAGAAGATTTAAAAAAGAGTTCAAAACAAATTGAAGAAGAAAACATCAAACTTTACCGAGATGCAAAAAATAAAAAGGAATATTTTGAGGTTTGGAAAGAATCTTTTAATAAATATTTCCACTTCAACGGAATATTTGATGATGATGCAAACGCATATTCTCTTGAATTAAAAGCACTCAAAAAGAAGAATCTAAAACAGCTTGAAGATGCAACAGGTTTATTCAACAAGTTTGCTGAAATTTTGAGGCACAACAATATTTCTGACAACGCAAATGCTTTTAATAAAATATTGTCATTATTCCTTTGCAAAATTGTTGATGAAAAAAAAAATGATGAAGATGTTTTAGATTTTCAAGTAAAAGAAGATGAAGAATACGAACATATTATAGACCGTTTACAGGCCCTTTATCAAAAAGGAATGAAAAAGCTAAACGAAGAAATTGTTTATTATTCAGAGAGTGAGTTACACGACATTATTAAGTTATTCCCAAAACAAACCCCTATTGAAAAAGTAGAAGCAATATTCAGAGAATTAAAATACTACACTAACAATGAGTTTGCCTTCAAGGAGGTGCATAACAAAAACCTATTCATACAAAATGGTAGAGTTCTTACAGAAGTAATAAAATTACTCCAGAACTTCCGCTTTCGTTTTACAAGTAAACAGCAAGTGCTTGGAGATTTCTTTGAATTAATGCTTAACCACGGTGTTAAACAATCAGAAGGGCAATTCTTTACACCAATACCAATTGTGAGATACATTATTCTTTCACTTGGCTATGAGAAT
>JADLBA010000167.1 GCA_020848015.1 Crocinitomicaceae bacterium
AATTAAATGCTGAAATAATTCCGACTATCCCCAGCGGATGCCATTGTTCAAAAATTCTGTGGCTGGGTCTTTCGCTGTTCATCGTAAGGCCGTAGAGTTGCCGGCTGAGACCCACGGCAAAATCGCATATATCAATCATTTCCTGTACTTCACCCCAGCCCTCCTGCAGCGATTTTCCCATTTCATAACTCACTAATCGTCCGAGGCTGTCCTTGTATTTTCTCAGTTGATCTGCAAACTGGCGAACAATATCGCCACGCTTGGGAGCCGGAACTGCTCTCCAATATTTAAATGCCTCCCAGGCTGCTGCCACCACCGCATCATACTCTTCGCGTGTAGTGGTGCTCACACTCGCAATGAGTGATCCGTCCACCGGTGAAAAAGATTCAAGTACCGGGCCGGTACTCCAAAAAGAGACTCCGGTGCTGGTACCTGCATTCAGGTGGCTGATGCCGAGATCGCGCAATATTTTTTCGTCGGGGGAAACTGTTGTCGTCATGGATTCTGAAATTTTGATGCAAAATTACCACACATAGAGGTAAAATGCTTTCACGTGAAAAACGGATGTTTCGGTGAGCAAAAGCAGCCCCAAATCCCCGAAGGAAAGACATTCCGGCTGGGACAGAAAATCTTCTGCCCCTAATGCAATACCGAAATAACTCCTAAGGATTCAAATATTTAAAGCAATAGGAATAGAAAAATGGTACGACCCCGACGGGGTCGTATTGCTTTTCTTTCGAGGCCGGGAGAAAATCGCCCGCATCATATCTATCTATAAAGCTATAACCCCTGTGGGGTTTTGGATGTTTAAGTTCGCTGATACCCGAATGTCCCCCTGCAGGATTATTGTTTGTTTCCAAATCTCTGAGACAACAGCGATAATATTTCCCTTTAATGTAGTATCATTCAGGCATTTTTCAATACACAAAATCTATCTATCAGTGGCTTTTGTCTCCCTTCTGGTTTAAGGGAACTCGAGGCGAGTGTAACTTGAAAGTAAATACTTATATTTCAGCGAGCAAAAGCAGCGGATAAACCCTTCATTTGCGATTAGGAAAATCACTTTTTACATCAACACGGATACGTTCGGGGCGGTTGGCCAATTCCCAAGCGGTATAAAAAATAAGTTTCCCAATGGTGTTCATTTTATCAAAAAGAATTTTTTCGGGGTCATCGCCCGGCTGATGATAATCTTCATGCACACCACTGAAATAAAAAATAACCGGAATATCGTGCTTTGCAAAGTTGTAGTGATCTGACCGGTAGTAGAATCGGTTGGGATCTGCAGGATCATTAAACGTATAATCTAATTCTAACTTTGTGTAGGTTTTATTGGCTTTTTCAGAAATAGCATGCAACTCTGTGCTGAGTTTATCTGAACCGATCAAATAAACATAGTTAGGGTCGGCCTCGTGTTTCTCGTCTTTTCTTCCGATCATATCAATATTGAGGTCACAAACTGTTTTATCGAGCGGGAAAACCGGAAAGGCGGCATACCATTCACTGCCTAACAACCCTTTTTCCTCACCGCTCACGTTGAGAAAGAGAATGCTTCTCTTCGTTCCATGTCCTTCTTTTCTGGCTTTCATAAAAACTTTTGCCAGTTCAAGGGTAGTAACGGTTCCCGATCCGTCATCATCCGCGCCATTATTGATCACTCCATTAACGATACCGATATGGTCATAATGAGCTGATACTACAATAATTTCATCTTTCAATACCGGATCAGTTCCCTCAATAAAACCCAGTACATTCTCCGCAGTAACGCGCTCGGTAGTACGTTCCACGTGAATATTGGCTTCTCGTTTCACTTTAAAATGAACCGTTTTTTTTCTTTTGCTGATCATTTCTTCTATTGTTGCCACAGCACCTTTTCCTGAAGGTGCAAGCAGGTAATCCGCTACTCTTGGAGAGATAAAAAAGAAAGGGAGAACTTTTTCTTTTTCATCCTTTTCGGGGTAGTCAAGTCGCAGTGTAGCATTTTCGAGCCAGTATCTGACACGAGGAATGAAGTGATCATAATCCTGTATAATGATAAGGACAGATTTTGCACCTTTACTGCGGGCCAGATCGACCTTAGTAGAAGGATCTACCGACCAGTCGCTGATTTCCATGGAACCTGTAATGAGACTTTTACCATCGCTCAACTGAGGTTCGCCGCTCAATATCACCACTGTCTTGTTCTTTACGTTCACACCTTTGTAATCTGAATAGCGTCCGGTCTCGATACCATAGCCACAAAAAATTGCATCCTCTACCGGAAAATTATCGCTCAGAGGAAAGGAATGAAAGAAATAGAAATCTTTGATAAAACCGAATGTTCTGCCATCTGTTTCTAACGTTGATTTTTCGAAGGTTTCCTTTTTCAGCGGAAACTGCTGAAAATAGGAACCGTCATTGATAGCCGGTAATCCCAGCGACTGATAATAATCGGCAATGTATTGTGCCGCTTTTTTTTGTCCTCGTGTTCCTGTTTCCCTTCCCTCGTACTCATCAGAGGAAAGAATGAAGAGGTGTTTTTTCAGGTCTGCGGTGTTAATGCCGGACGCATAATACATTGCCACTGAATCTCTCTGCCCGCTGGCATGATCCACGTGAAAAACAAGACCTGCCAGAATCAGGCAGCTTACAACCACTTTATTATTCATATCAGCTACACGAAATTTTATTCACCCTTTGCTGGTGTCTGCCGCCTTCGAAAGGAGTAGAAAGAAAGATCAGCACCATCTCTAACGCTTCTTTTTCTGACAAAAAACGCGCAGGCAGACATATAATGTTAGCGTCATTATGCAGGCGGGCCAATTCTGCTACTTCTATATTCCAGCAAAGAGCGGCGCGGATACCCTCGTGTTTATTGGCAGTCATACAAACCCCATTGGCCGATCCACAGATAAGAATACCCGGAGCACCGTCCTTTTCAACCGCCATCGCCACTGGATGCGCATAGTCGGGATAATCAGTGCTTTCTTCCGAATAAGTACCGTGGTCGCTGGAAATGTATCCTTCCTTTTCCAATGCCGTTTTCAAAAATTCCTTGAGCCGGAAGCCGGCGTGATCCGCACCGATATGGAGGTTTTTCATCCGATAATTGTAATGCTCAAATGTAGGGGACAGCGATCGAGAATGAAAAAACGAATATAGGTAAGGCATAAAAGACCCCTATTTTTATATATTTTATCAGTTATCAGCACTTTAGGAGGTTGTTAACGTTCCTTATCCTGTTTCTGTTCAATCCGGGTGGATAATTTTATCAAAAGAAAATTTGGATCGGCAGGTGTATCCATTGCTTACAAAAAGAGGTTGTTCATTGCAACAAAACATTCAAAAGTAGCCACAATATTACCAACGTATCAATACACATTTTCACCCTTTTCTGGTAGTGTGAGATTATGAATACCGGCAGAAATTGGCATCTTGTGAATAACAACATTAAAATGCTATTTCACAATGGATTTTTAGTTTAACAACCTGTTTACAATCTATGTCAAAATGTAGATTACTCAGATAAACAAGAAAACAGCAGAAAAGATTTACACGATATGAACAGCATAAATAAAGAAACAACATATTTCTTTAAAAATACATTTTCTTATCTTGGTGAAGAATACGAAGCATGAAGTTGCAAACAAACGTTACACGTGAAAAATGGGTGTTGATCTTTGCCCTGCTAATCGCAGCAACAGGTAAAATCAATGCACAGGGCAAATGGACGCAGTTCAAATATCCGGATGGGCAGGTATCCAGCGAAGGCTTTCTGGTGGGTGGGAAGCCGGATGGCTACTGGAAAACATTTTATCCCGACGGGGGTCTGAAAACGGAGGGTAACCGCCGGGACTTCCTGCTCGATTCAACTTGGAAATTTTACCGTGAGGACTCAACTCTTGAACACATCATTAATTACAAAAATGACCTGAAAAACGGCCTTGAAATATTTTACGACGAAAAGGGTAAAAGAAAGGAAGAGTTCACCAATGAAAACAATATCCGTCAAGGAGGAGCAAGGTATTATTATTCAACAGGAGAACTGCAAAAAGAAGTTCGGTTTGAAAACAATAAAGAGGAAGGAAAAGGAACGGAGTATGACAAAGACGGAAGGATCATTACCCTTCTGACGTATCGCAATGGTTTTATCTACTCTGCGGAGAAAATCAACCGATACAATTCAGAAGAAAAAAGAACCGGAATATGGCGTGATCTGTACCCTTCAGGCACATTAAAAGAAGAAGGTAACTGGACCAACGGGCTGAGAAATGGCGTGTTCAAGTTTTTCAATAAGAAAGGAGAGCTTGAAAAAATGGAGAAGTACGAAGATGGAAAGTTGGTGGAAGGGGGTTCAGAAACAGCGATTCTCGATATCAGAAAAGAGTTTTACGACGACGGAAGTGTAAAGTCAGTCGGCAGTTACCGCGATGGAAAAAAATACGGTACTTTTAGAGACTACGGCGAAAAGGGGGAAGAAACGGGGGCAATGATTTATGAAAACGACCAACTGCTGGCAGAGGGTTTTCTCGACTCTTTAGGGAGGAGACAGGGCGATTGGAAACTATATTATCCCACCGGTGAAATCAAAGCCACCGGCGGCTACAGGGACGGAAAAAGAGAAGGAGCTTGGACGTATTATTTCCGCAGCGGGAAAAAAGAACAGGCAGGGAGCTACAAAGAAGACCTCGCTACCGGTGCTTGGAAATGGTATTTTGAAAGTGGTTCCGTCCACCGGGATGAGTTATACCGGCGGGGCAGAGAAGATGGCCATGCTGTTGAATTCGATTCAACCGGCAAGGTAGTGAATGAGGGCGACTATATTGATGGTCTGAAGTCCGGCCTGTGGAAATTGACCGTCAATGACCACACTGAAGAGGGAGAATATGCTGATGGCGAGCGAAATGGAAAATGGTTGTGGAGCTATAGTGATGGTGCAAAAGCTTTTGAAGGAGAATTTCAGAATGGTATTCCGGCGGGAAAACACAAATACTGGTACCCCAACGGAAACCTGAAAATGAAGGGCGGTTATGAAGGAGGAGAATTGAATGGGAACTGGCAATACTATGGTGAGGATGGCATCATATATCTCGAGGTGGAGTATAACCTTGGTGTGGCTGAAAGAATCAACGGGCAAAAAATAAAACTTCCTAAGAACAGAGGCGAGTAGTGAAAAGAAAACAACCACTCATTGACGAAATACTCGATCATCCTTCTGATGCTCTATCGCTATTGCACTTAGAAGACCTGACCATTTTCCGGTGCAACAAGAATTTTGAAAATTATTTTTCTGTTTCTGAAAAAGATGCGAAGGGTAAAACAGTGTATTTACTAAGTGGAGCAGAGATTCCCTCCAAGAAAAGAGAAGAGATAATCAGCCGGCTCAGGTCAGTAGGAATCTATAAAGACTGTACTGTTGCGGATCTTCATCAGTTTCTTTTTCATCCCGTTACGATTGAAGGCATTCATTATGCCCTGCTGCGGATATGCAACCACCAAAAGGACAAGGTTATTGAGCAGTACAAAAGACTGATCGAAAAAAATGTTGCCGGTGTATTTCAGGGCTACCTCGGTGGAAATATTATCACCTGTAATCTTGCATTTGCGCGTATGCTTGGATTTGAGAGTACAGAAGAGGCACAGAAGTTCAATGCTACCAAATTTTATCCCACCAAAACAGACAGGGAGAGTTTTCTGAAGACCTTACGGGAGAGACCGGTACTTTTAAATTTTGAAATTAAGCTCAGGAAGATCACGGGTG
>JADLBA010000168.1 GCA_020848015.1 Crocinitomicaceae bacterium
CCATCCGTGAAGAGCATTGTGAACAGTGAAATAAACAGCCGACTGATTGCGGAATACAGAACTTCTTCCCCCTTCTTTCTCTTCTACCAGTCCGACGGTGATCGAGTAAACTCCCTGGGCAAATGGTGCTGATGGAATGGTTACATCAAACTGCCACAATCCTTCTGCCTTTTCAATGCAAATATGTTTGTTGAAGTTATTGATTTCAGCAAAGTTGCGTTGCTCCCTGTCGTAGAAAGCAAGAAAAATTCTCGGGTTATAAACCGGCTCTTCGAATTTCACCTCCAGTGTTACGGTAAGTTCTTTTCCCGATTCCAAAAGAAATTTTTCCCCGGGATTTATGTCGCTATTTTTTCCTGATGATAAACGAATGTTTTTCAGCATTGCTTTTCCTGAGCCGGTAAAATTTCCAATAGTGGTGCTGAACAGCTCATAGTAGCGGGTAATTCCGGCACCAACATCTGAGGACTGGTACAGGCTTTTTCCTTTTTGCATCAGCAAAATGTCAGTGCACATCCTCGATATCTGCGGCATATTGTGAGACACAAGTATCATTGCAGTATCTTTCAACAGTTCGTCCATTTTATTGAAACATTTCAGCACAAATCCCATATCACCCACTGCCAGCACTTCATCAATGAGGAGGATATCGGGCTTCATTTGTGCGGCTACGGCAAATCCCAGCCTTACTTTCATTCCCGAACTGTAATTCTGCAAGGGTGTGTCGAGAAACTCTTCAATCTCAGAAAACGCAATGATCTCATCCATACGCGAAAGTGTTTCCTGTTTTGAAAAACCAAGAACTGCTGCGTTGTTGAAAATATTTTCTCTGCCTGTCAGGATGGGGTTAAATCCGGCACCAAGTTCAATAAGAGCTCCTACACGCCCGCGCATTTCGATCTTTCCACCGTCAGGAGAAATCAGTCCATTCAGCATTTTCAGCAGGGTGCTTTTTCCTGCACCGTTGTGTCCGACCAGTCCAAGGCATTCCCCTCTTCTGACCTCGAAACTGATATTGCTCACTGCCTGAAACTCACTCGGACGCAGTGTGCTTTTCTTTTCTCTGCCCAATATACCGGTTGCCAAGTCATTGATTCCATACCAAAGACTTTTTTTGAGGTCTTTGCAAAACTTTTTTGATACATTCTCTGCAACGATCAATACGTCATCTGCCATACTGTTCTGTAATTAGGATTAGGAGGTGCGCTCAATGATAACAGGGATGGACATCCGATAGAATAACCATCCTAAGAAGAGAATAAAAACAGCAACAATGTTAATGCCTATAAAATACCCGGTTTGTACTGCGTCGAAACCGGTCAGCCAGTTGCGTGCGTTGAGTATCAGGGGAGTCAGCGGGTTCAGGTTCATCATCCGGGTGAGTACTCCGTTACCTGAAATGATAAAAACCACCGGACTGAGATACATCGCAAATTGCATCAGCAGCGGGATTGCCCTGCCGATATCGCCGTACAACATTCCTATGGGTGTTAGCACCAGACCTATGGAAATACCAAAGAGAATCAGTGAAAATACAGCTAATGGAAAAAGGAGCAATTGCCATCCGGGAAGCACACCCATCAGGAACAAGACACCGATCAGCAGCACTACTTTAATACTGGTATTGAAAAATATTTTAGAGATACCTGACAGGATAAGGGCTTCTTTTGGGAAGTTGATCTTAGACATGATACCTCGGGAAGATTGTGTTTGTGAGAGAGGTGATAACAGGCTTTCAGTAAGTATTGACCAAAGCATGGTACCTGTAAATACATAAGCGGGGTAGGGAATAGGGCTTGCTGCTGTTTTTACCACACCCGCCTGGTTGAGAAAGATCCATACCATCGTATTTACCAATGGTGTGAAAAATGCCCATAGAATACCAAATACCGACTGGCGATAGGTAGCTCTAATATCACGGATAGCAAACCTTTTTGCCAGATTTTGTGAAGAAATGAGATCGCGAAGCATTTCACGCCACACTGTCGCAATTCCTGACCGGTTGCTCTGAGGAGTATAAATTTTTGTGTGTAGATTCATTTCATTTCACTGCATTGAAGGGGTATTCCGTTTATTTTATTCATTGAGCAGCGCAATGATTTTGTCAATGTCCGCTATTTCTAAAGTCAGGTAAAGCGGGAGGCAAAGTATTCTTTTTGAAATATCTTCTGATATTGGAGAGGGCTGGTACGCAACAATCTGTGTGTAGGTATTAACGGAAGGGTAGAAGTAACGTCTTGGAAATATTTGATGTTTATTCAATTTTTTCTCAACGGAAAGCAGGGTTTCTTCGCTGTCGAAAATCACAGGGAAATAGGAATAGTTGGGATCTCCGTGAATGGTTTTTTGGAAAGAAATCTTTCGATTATCTTTTAATCTTTCCTTATAGTAAAAATACTTTCTTTTTCTGTCTTCGAGTACTTCATCGTAATACTTGATATTTGCAAGCCCCAGAGCAGCATGCACTTCCGTCAGTTTACCGTTGAATCCGTCTTCGACAACGTTTTTATTGTCATCGTGGCCGAAGAAGCGGATGCGTTTTAATTTTTTATACAGTTCATTATTAGCAGCAATACACCCCCCCCCTTCAGCAGTGTTGAATAACTTGGTAGCATGCAGACTCGTGGCAGTAATGTCGCCGTATTGAAGCAAACTTTTTCCATTTATATGCGAGCCAATAGCGTGAGCGCCGTCGTAAATTACTCTTAGCCCGTGTTTTTTTGCAATGTTGTCAATGGCCTCCACGTCACAAGGGTTGCCAAAAACATGTATCGGCATGATCGCCACAGTGTCTTTCGTGATCAGTGCTTCAATTTTATCCGGATCCATGTTCAGTGTTTCGGGATCAATATCGCAGAATACCGGTGTGCAGCCCTCCCATTTAATAGCGCTGACGGTAGCGACCCAAGTGAAAGGGGACGTAATGATTTCTCCTGATAAAGCAAGCGCCCTGATGGCCATTTGTATGGCGATGGTTCCGTTGGCAACGACTACAAAGTTGTCGAGTTCGAGTTTTGCACATATTTCACGTTCGAGTTGCTGAACGAGTGGCCCGTTATGGGTCAGGATTCCGCGCTCCCACACTCCTTTCAACAGTTCTGTATATTCTTCCAATGGTGCCAGTGAAGGCATAGTAACATAAATAGGGCGCTCCTTTTCCATTCTGTTATCCTGTTCAGTCTCTTGTATATGACGCATGGTCTTTTACTTTTTGTATTAGCCGCGCCTGCTGAAGAATAGCCGCACGACTGCCTGAAAAATCTTTTTTATCAATCAGTTCTGAAAAATGATCGAGCAGATTGACAAAATGATTGTCGGGATCTACATCGAGTACTTCATTTTTTTCGTTGGTTTCGATCGTACTCTGCGGAGCTCTTCCTGGCCCCGCAGTAAAAATTCTGTTTGCCGCCAATTTGCCTTTGCTGCCCCATAGTTCCAGATTGCACTGATAAAAATGGTCAAATCCAAATGCAGTTTCGACAATGCAGCCGTCATTAAAGCGCATCATTATTCCGCCATGAATGTCCACACCAGTTTGA
>JADLBA010000169.1 GCA_020848015.1 Crocinitomicaceae bacterium
AAAACTCAAACGGCCCCACTTCCATAACTTTCATCTGCTGAATAGGGAAATAAAGTACCACCGCTTTTTTAATCCATTCATTGACTTTCCACACACCTCCTTTAACCGGTTCTGCAACCCGGAGACGACCTTTATCCAGTTCTTCTATGACTTCCCGAATCGAATTCTGAAAGGCGGTGTCACCTAACAGTTGCCTGTCTTCCCATACTTTTTCAATGATATCTTTTGCAGATTGAATATCCATTGTTGAATTTTGTTGTTGAATACAGGCCAAAAATAAGCCAGCTCATCACTTCCATGTCTAAGATTCTTGCCATTGATTACGGAGCCAAAAGGAGCGGAATTGCTATTACGGATGCTATGCAGATCATTGCCAGCCCTCTGGAAACCATAGATACCGGCAGATTGGTAGAGTGGTTATCGGTAATTATTGACCGCGAAAAGATTAGTGAACTCGTGGTAGGCGAGGCTCGTTATGCCGATGGAAGTGCCAGTGCCATAACAGTGGAACAGGAAAATTTTGTAAAAACATTGAAAAAAAAATTTCCCACTCTACTGATCGCCCGCCAGGATGAGCGCAACACGAGCAAGATGGCTGCTGAAGCATTAGTAAAAGGTGGAATGAAAAAATCGTCGAGACAAATAAAAGGCAATGTGGACAAGGTAAGTGCCGCATTGATACTCAGAGCCTATCTTGAAACCAAATAATAAATCCAGTGAATAGTTGATTCACACCATCACTGATCCAGTAGAATAACTTTGTATTCCTTTTTCATCGGATCAAAAGCGCTTAGTAAATTATCGAAAAGCGATGGCCCCGCCATTGCATAAAAAGAGAGAATAGATTCGCTGCGCTCTTGGGGGGCATCTCCTGGAAATAAGTCGTGCCATATTTTTTCGACCTGCTGAACTTTGATCTCTTCCCTGTTCTTTACTGCTTTGAAAATCTTTTTTTCCAATACATCCAGTGCATTCAGTTGTTTTTGCAGGTCTGCATTAGCAGTTGCTTCCAAAGTGGCATCCACACTTTTTGCTTTGATAATGGTAGTTGCAAAAAGAGCAATGAGTCTCTCTTTTTCTTCTGTAAGATCCGGTACGCCGGAACGTTCAATGACTAAACGCAGCACATCCTGTTTTTTTCTTAAAAGATCCGCAGGCGTAATTCCGACCTTGTTCATTCGAGCTTGCATACGCTGTGTGATAAGAAAAGCATGGTCGCGCAATACGAGCAGCGGGTAGGGAATTTTTTCTTCATTGAAAAAACTGCGGAGTTGCATCCAGTAAGACAATTCTCCCGGCCCTCCGATATAGGCGACATTCGGAAGTGTGATTTCCTGATAGGCGGGGCGGAGGATGACATTAGGGCTAAAGACTTCGGGAGACTCATCCAACATTTGTTCTATTTCTGCTTTTCGAAAAACCTTATCAGTACCCACCACTCTCCACAAGTTATCATCTTCCTGTTCAAAGCGATTCCGGCTGCCGTTGTCGAGGAAGAAGAGATTTATCTCACGGGGATTTACCTGTGAGTGAAAGTTATTTTTTTTTAGCTCGGAATTAGTTTCGGTAACACAGTGAAAAGCATTATGATGAAAGAGATCATGACTGAATAAACCTGTTGCCTGATGTTTCAATCGTCTGTCATCTGCATCAATGATCACAAGACCATACTTTCCGAACAGAGCATTGACAAAAAATCGCATTGCTCCGGAAAGATTATTATTCATCATGGCTTCCCTGAAAATTTCTATAACTTCAGACGTATAGGGCAATGTTCCGAGCATATTGCTGACTTGATCCACAAATGCTATAATACCGTTAGTACTCATTCTCCCGACGCTTCCACTTTGAGTGTTTTCCCAAGAAATTTTTTTTCCAAATAAGAAGAGATGATTGATCTCTTCAAAATCATGATCTTCGGAGGCCATCCAGTAAACAGGGACAAATTTTTTTCCCGGAAATTTTTGATTCCACTGACCCGCCAGTTGAATTGCAGAAAGAATTTTAAAAACAAAATACATCGGCCCAGTGCCAAGGCAAAGTTGATGGCCGGTAGTTACGGTAAAGCAATTTTCATGACGAAGGGCTTCGATATTTTCTTCCACCGACGCATCAGTATTTAGTGAAGAATACTGATCGCTGAGAACCGATACTAGGAGTGAGCGTTTGTTAAAATCAAAATTCCGCGAGGAGATAATCTTCTCAGCACCTTTATCTGTGAAAGGAACATCAGTATATAACTCAATGGCTTCCGAAGACACGAGGTATTCATTCACAAGAGGCGGAAACAAACCGGAATTGACAGCAGGAAAAGCAACAACCTTCATAAATGCGAAAGTAGGAAAGTGGAAGATTCGTGAAAGATCAGCGAACGAGATTTACAATACCTCGCTGTTCCATTTTCCGGAGACCGAGTTCTTTATCGTACCGGGAAAAAGTAATTTCCCAGATATAGGTTCCATTATCAGATAATCGCGAGTTAGAAGACCCATCCCATCCTTTGTCTTCATCGGTAGAAAAGAATACTCTTTCTCCCCAGCGATTATAGACTGAAAATTCCCATTCGCTGATAAAACCTGCCACCGGTTTGAAGACATCGTTATTACCATCTCCGTTAGGAGTGAATGTATTCGGAACATAGAATGGTTGTATAAAGGCCGGGGAGAGGGGCACTTCAACAGTATTGTTAATTGTTTCTTTTTGCCCGGGGTTCAACAGTGGAGCGTTATCATTGGGGAGTATCTGAAGTGAAAAATCATCTACAAAATAATAAGCATAATGAGGGTTCTCACCATAAATTTCAACGATTTGTTTATCGGCATCATCTCCAAAAAGTCCAATGGTCATAAAAAGGTAAGGCTGATCAGCGTGTAATACGAAATTGATATTCTTCCATTCAGGAGAGTAGAGTACTTCGGCAATTTGAAACTGCGGCGATGCTATTAAGGGATCCTGCTCTGACTGGCTGGGTTGAGAGACAGAAAAATACATTCCGATATCGGCAACTCCCAGCCCAGCGGTAGAAACATCCGTTCTGTGACCATTGGTGATTTTAAAACTGATAGTGTAATTACGGCCTGTTTTCAGTGGTTCTGAAAATACAGCGGTAATATACTCACGGATATTTGAATTTTTTCTTCCGCAGGCGATAAACCCCATGATAGCATCTCCTTCGAAAGAGTTGACAATTGCAACCGGAGTTTCTGGGATATCTGCCTCGAAATTACCAAGGTAATTGAAATAATCGGGAGAGGCTATTGAGCTGCCTGCATTGTTCCAACCCTGAACTAAATGCCACTGCCCTACTGCAGTGGGGAATGCAGAGCAAACCTCAAATCCGGGATTGACCAACTGGCCAACTACGGGAGGTACCAATACGAACAATGCAACAACAAGTAATGGCGTTCTCACTTTATTGAAAAGATATTACACTGTAAATATAGTAATATATCTATTATGCTCAAGTACTTATTCCCTCTTCTCTGCCCCAATTATAAACATCCGGAGGAAAAGTACATGATCAATACCTATTTTCCATCAAACAGATGGCTGATTCCAAAACAGAGGGTGTAGTTAGAAAGTCGCAAATCGCAATGTTCTCCTCTATTAATACTGTAAGGAGGAAAATTGAGTTGAAGGTATGATTGCAGCCACCACGATTTGCTCAAAGAAAACATCACTCCACCTCTGAGTTGAGCCAAGGCATAAAAAGAACGCGGTGACAATTCAGTATTGCTAATCATTTTGTAGGCTCCTTTTTCATTGAGCAGTGCCGAATTTCCAGTAGTTGCTCCTGCGCCGTTTATTGCCCAGCGAAGATTCATTCCAAGGTCCATAAAAACACTGGTGGATTTTTTTCTTTCGGGATTGGACAAAAAAAAGCGTGCTCCCAGCGGTATATCTAATGCATAAAACGCGATTGTCTGAGTGTTAGTAGGCACCCGGATAGTATCCGTTTCGTAACCAATACCGACAGGGTAAAAATAATATTGCCATAACTGGCCTTCCCTGTTTTCAAATCGGAAACGCACCGAATCATTGGCCAGTGTTGAGGCATCCATCTCTATGAAACGTGCCTTGATCCTGCTGATACCTACCCCAGAGTATATCCCGATCTGGTTTGTAAACATCAGTATCCCTTGGAGTGATGCCATCGGTTGAACAAAATAGTCTTTTCCTTTGCCGAGAAATGCAGAAAGAGTACTCATACTGTCCTCTCCAGTGTTCTGCTGTACCCGCAGAAGATCAGCACCTGCCAGCAAAGACAGGTATTTTTTCTTGTATATATGCGGAGAAGTGAGGTCTTTATAGCCTTCTTTTTCGAGTGAATCAATATTTACGGCAACTTCTACTTTATTGATGTAAACTACCTCCCCGTCGAGAATAAGTGTATCCGGCTTCATATCGTATGCGAACACCGGAAGGTGTAGAAAAATTAAAAGCAGCAGAACAAATCTCCTGCTGCTTTTCGCCATTATCTCAGCATTTTTTTTCAACGCACTTATCTGAACATGAATATGTGCGAAGGTAAACAGAGTCTGCCCTGCTTATTTTTTAGGAGTAAAAACCCTTACATTCAATTCTTTTTTTCCATTTCCTTCCGAATGATTTTCCATTGTGCCGGAAGATATTGTGCCGGCAGTATTTTTCGCACTGCTATGATTAGTCATAGGATTATCCGAATCAGTACTTTCAGATTCTGCATTTTGTTGGGTTTTGGATAAATTTTCATTTTCTGAAAAAACCGTTGCAGCAGGGGTATTGACGGAAGCAGTGCCGGTATTCATATCTCCACAAAATGCACCCGATGCTCCGCGGGCAACCTTTCTTTCGTGAGATGCGGGAGCGATTGCCTCATCATCAGAAGTGACAATGGAAACTTCTGAAACTTGCAAAACAGGATCAATATGAGATTCAAAGCCGGAAGCTTTTACCGCATCAGCATCCGAATGGTGATTACTCGCGGCAAGGATACCGGCTCCACCAAACATAAGCAACAGGTACCATACATTTAAGCGTACCGGGTCAAATTTTAGAAACCGGCTCAACCATAACTTTCGGCGCACTCCTGAGTAAACGCTTTGCGGTACCTCGGGAGCGTAACCCGCAAGGCTCTCTCTTACTTTGTTGTAAAACTTTTCATCGCTCATCTGATGGCAATTTGATTTTGCTTATTACTGATAATTCTCGTTGTAAATACACTTTTGCTCTTGAAAGCTGGGACTTGGATGTATTGACATCAATACCCAGCATATCCGCTATTTCCTTGTGCATAAATCCTTCTACCACATACATATTGAATACTGTTTTATAACCGGCTGGCAACTTGCCAATACACAGTAACAGTTCTTCTCTGGTAAACTCCAAATCCTCAAAACTCAACGGGTCTTCATTCCCTTTTACCACTTCGTCAATGTCAGCCTGAAAAGCATGCTTGAGATTTTTACGGTAATTGGTGATCGAGGTGTTTACGGCTATTCTTTTCAGCCATCCCTCAAAACTTCCGCTGTGATGGTAGGTCTGAATATTGTTAAAAATTTTCACAAACACTTCCTGCAACACATCCTGGGCTTCCATCCTGTTCTTTGTGTATCTCAGGCAGATACTGAAAAGGAGCGAAGAAAATCTTTTGTAAAGCTTGTCCTGCCAGCGTTTTTCACCACGAACACAGCCTTCGATTATTTCCCTGATTTCGTCCATCTTAAATAAAAACTCGGCATCCTGAAAAATGGTTGCACGGGAATTTTTCCGTTCACCGTCTTTCAACAAATATGGCGATTTTCCGGCAAGAATCAAAGAGGCTGCTATTTTTGCACCGACAAAATTTATGCTAAGGCTCGTTGCTATCCTGACTGTGTTGATTTCTCTCTGGTTTCCGTCTGCTATGATGGGGCAAAGCAGATTTACCATTAGCGGAGAAGTGCGGGATGCCACAACCGGCGAATCACTGATTGGCGCACTTGTAGGCGTGAAAGACCGGAGCAAAGGTGTTGCTACCAATGTTTACGGGTTCTTTTCACTCACCCTGCCAAGCGGAGATTATTCTATCACGGCTACTTTGGTGGGGTACGAAACTGATGTCCGCACCATTGTGTTGAATGCCGACCAGCGAATAGTTATTGAATTGAAGCCAAAAGTTTACGAGCAAAAAACGATCGTGATCGAGGCTGAGGGCAAGACCAATACTGAAAGCACTGATATAGGTAAGATCGAACTGGAGGTGGAACAGATAAAGAAACTTCCTGTTCTGCTGGGAGAGATAGATATTCTAAAAACCATTTCATTGCTTCCTGGCGTTCAGAGTGCCGGAGAAGGAAATGCAGGTTTTTACGTGCGAGGCGGCGGAATTGACCAGAATCTGATATTGCTCGACAATTCAGTGGTCTATAATGCATCACACTTATTCGGCTTCTTTTCTGTGTTCAATGCTGATGCGGTAAAAAATCTTGAACTGACAAAAGGGGGAGTGCCTGCTAATTACGGTGGGCGACTGGCATCTGTTCTCGATATCAATTTGAAAGAGGGCAATGCAAAGGATTACAATGGAGCAGGTGGTATTGGAACAGTTGCTTCACGCTTTACGGTGGAGGGGCCAATAAAAAAAGATACTTCATCCTTTATTATTTCTGGGCGCCGCACATATATAGATGCACTTGTCAAACCATTTATCAAACCGGAAAGCAATTTCAGCGGATCAGGCTATTATTTCTATGATTTAAATGCCAAATTCAATTATCGTATTTCCAGGCGCGATCAACTTTTTATCAGTGGGTATTTTGGCAGGGATGTCTTTAGTTTCAGCAGTGCCAGTGCCGGGTTTAAAACACATATTCCGTGGGGGAATGCCACTGCAACATTGCGCTGGAACAGAGTGGTAAACGAACGGCTTTTTATGAATACACTTCTAACATTCACCGACTACAAGTTCGAGTTCAAGGCAGCGCAGGAGAGCTTTACCTTTGGATTAAAGAGTGGTATTCGCGATTACGGGGCAAAAGTTCAGTGGAGTTATTACCCTGACTACAGGCACAACATTAAGTTTGGATTTGATTACACATTTCACGATTTCACTCCAAACAATACTTATGCGAGCAGTGGTGACACGCAATTTGATCTCGGTCCACGGGTGCACTTGTATTCACACGAGGCGGCGCTGTATGCGATGGATGAGTTTGATCTGACCGAGGATTTTCGCATTAGTGCAGGAATCAGGCTGTCTCATTTTATTCACGTAGGTCCATTTGACAGATATATTCCAAAAGAAGAGACCAGTCTTTTTGGCCAGCCTGCTGAGCCGGAGATTATTCATTATGAAAAGGGGAAAAAAATAAAAAGTTACACAGGGCCAGAGCCGAGGCTCAGTATGCGTTATACACTGGACAAAAACTCCAGCATCAAACTGGGTTATATGCGCAACTACCAGTACATACATCTCACCAGTCTTTCGCCATCATCCCTGCCCACCGACGTATGGCTCCCGAGTACGGACGTAATGCGACCACAGAAAGGATGGCAGTTGAGTCTTGGCTATTTCAGGAATTTTGACAACGATCAGTGGGAGAGTAGTGTAGAAATATACTACAAGGATATGCAAAACGTTTCGGAATACAGAGAAGGGGCACAGCCGCAGCAAACCGTCAAGGACAACATTGATAACCTTCTTGTGTTTGGCCGGGGATACAGCTATGGAGCAGAGTTTTTTCTCAAAAGGAGAATTGGAAAACTCAATGGATGGGCCGGATACACATGGTCAAAAACCGAACGGGTATTCGATGAGATCAATGATGGAAATCCTTATCCGGCACGCTGGGACAGGAGGCACGATGTGAGTTTTGTTGCTAACTACCAGTTGAGTAAAAGAGTTGAATTTGGTTTTGTATTCGTTTACGGTACAGGCAATGCCATCACCCTTCCACTCGAAAGATATTTCATCGAAGGAAGAGTAGTAGATATTTATGGTGCAAGAAACAGTTTCCGTATGGCTCCCTACCATCGTGCAGATATTTCCTGCACAATTCATCAGAAAACGGTGAAGAGAAAGAAAGATAAGATTAGTGGAGAAATCATTGAGCGCCCGAAAAGGTTCAAGAGCAATTGGAATTTTTCTGTTTACAATCTTTACAACCGGAAGAATCCGTACTTTATTTATTTTGGAACAAATGGGCAGCTAACCAACGGAACTTTGCAGGTCAGGGCTTATCAGGTCAGTCTCTTCCCTGTTCTTCCAAGTATTACATGGAATTTTGAATTCTGACGTTTTTCATATTTATCGCGATTGAAAAATCTGCAACACCTCAACAAGTATTTCTGGAAATACCGCGGCAGGATGGTATTGGGACTGCTATTTATCACCTTAGCCAATATCTTCAATGTTTATGCACCGGTATTAGTGGGTGAAGGCATTGATTTTCTCGTGCAGGCTGTTTCTGCGAAAGAAAAACTGATGTCATCAACATCAACTCTGGTGAGTGTACCTCCCAGCCTGAGAGAAGGTGCATCTTGGCTCGGTCATACATTCAATTCAATTGAACTGACGGGGGAAAATTTTTCCTCCTCAGTCGTAAAGATCGCATTGATGCTCGCAGTCGGCTACTTTGTATTTCATATTTTTAAAGGTATCTTTCTGTTTTACCAGCGCCAGACCATCATCGTGATTTCGAGGTATATTGAATATGATCTTAAAAACGAGATTTATGATCAGTACCAGAAGTTAGATATGGCTTTTTACAAAAGGAACAGGACAGGCGATCTGATGAACCGTATCAGTGAAGATGTAAGCCGTGTCAGGATGTATATCGGCCCGGCAGTGATGTACACGCTGAATCTGATTGTATTGGTAATCATGTGTGTCTGGATCATGCTTAAAATTGATGTGAGCCTTACATTGTTTGCCCTTTCTCCTCTTCCGTTCATGATGGTGGGCATTTATTATGTGAGCCAGATCATCAACCGCAGGACGGACAAGGTGCAGGCACAGCAATCCACACTCAGTACCATGGTACAGGAAACCATCAGCGGCATTCGCGTATTAAAAGCCTTTGCACGGGAACCGCACTATGAGAATGAATTTTCTGATCAGGCAGAAATGTATTATCAGCGCCAGATGAAGTTAGTGAAAGCGGAAGCCCTTTTTATGCCTGTTATTGCTCTCCTCGTAGGTCTCAGCACTATCCTCACCGTTTATGCGGGTTCACTCAAAGTGGCAGAAGGCAGTATAACTACGGGAGTAATTGTACAGTTTGTATTTTATGTCAACCAACTCACCTGGCCTTTTGCCCTGATGGGATGGGTCAGCAGCCTTGTACAAAAAGCCGAGGCCAGCCAGGCAAGGATAAATGAATTTCTCCGTGCAGTGCCGGATATACAAAATCCAACAGAAGTAGATCAGCAGTTTATCGGTGAACTCAGATTTAAAAATGTAAACTTCAACTACCCAGACTCGGGTATTCACGCAATCAAAAATATTTCTTTCAGTGTTCCCCCGGGAAAAACACTCGCAATAATTGGCAAAACAGGTAGCGGAAAATCAACTCTGGCAAATCTAATGCTGCGTATGTACGACCCCGATTCAGGAGAAATTACTATTGACGGAAAAAAACTCAACACAATCAATCTCTCTGCCTTGCGCAGCCAGACCGGGTATGTTCCACAGGACGTATTCCTCTTTTCAGATACGATCCGCAATAATATCAGCTTTGGAAAAGAAGCAAGTGAGGAGGCGATTATACAAGCTGCGCGTGATGCTGATATCCATGACAATATAGTCGCGTTTCCCAATGGTTATGATACGCTGTTAGGAGAAAGAGGAATCAATGTGAGTGGAGGGCAGAAACAACGAATTTCCATTGCACGGGCTCTCCTGAAAAATCCTGCCATTCTCTTATTAGATGATTGTCTTTCGGCGGTTGACACGCAGACGGAAGAAAACATTTTAAGATCGCTGAAGAGGGTCATGGAAAACCGTACCAGCATCATCATTGCTCACCGTATATCGAGTATCAAACACGCAGATCATATCGTTGTAATGGACAATGGAACAATTGTGGAAGAGGGCACGCACGCAGCACTTTTATCACTGAACAGGCTGTATGCCTCGATATACCGCAAGCAACTGATGGAAAAAAAAGGGTTGTGAAAAGAAGATCATTCGCATATTTCACCAAAATCTGCAAGAACAATCATAAGATCAGCCACCGTCACTGATCCATCTGCATTAATATCGGCAATACAACTCACGGTGCAACCGAGATCACCGCTGCAGAGAATGATGTCTATCACGGTGACTAACCCATCCCCATCCACGTCGCCACAAAACTGGTTTTCTGCGCCGCCGACTATCCCATCACAATTATTATCTATTCCTTCTGAAGTGCCTGGGGCACCCGGATAAATCAACGGGTTGTTGTCATCGCAATCGTCATTCGTCATTGAGTAACCTGAAGGCAATGAACATACTTCGATCGTATTACCCTGTACTCCGGCTCCGTCTCCGTCATTATCGGGATAAGCGGTTAAAGGAGGCAGCACATTAAAATTTATAGTACGCTTGTATTCATTCCATTCCCCTGTGGCTGACAAATCGAAGGAATAATTACCGGACAGTGAATTCAACCCGGCAATTTCAACGCCGACCGTATCGGGAGGAAACACAGATTGCGCTTCAAAGGTACATACAACGCCCTGCGGCAAGCCATTGGCCTGTAGTAATACCGGCCCTAAAAAACCTTCTGAAAGGATCACTTCAAAGTGCGCTGTATCGTCAAAACAGGTTGACTGCCCATTGCCAGAAATATGAATAAAATTGGGTTTCAGGAGAAACATCCCCGAATACATATCAGAGACGGGTATTACGCCACTAGTGAAATAAGGGTAACTCATCCATTCGCCATAAAAGCCAAGGTTGTTATTCGTAGGATAGTGATCAAAATAAGCTATCTCATTCAGTGAAGTATCGGCTATCTCCGAGATATCAATCAATCTTAGCCCCGCAGTATAATTACTCTGATAGGAGATATTGCCAATGATTATCTGGTTATGATCAATTGCCCCGGTAGAACCAAAGTGATTGCCCATGAAGTGAGGGGCATCAAGATCGTGAACGTCCCAGATCATTGTTCGTGTTTTATTGAAATAGCCACTGTTCTCATCGAGTTCATCATCCATCAATAAATAATTTCCATCGGGGGTCAGCCAGCCTTGGTGACAATAAGCGCTGTTCGGATAAAAAGTGATAGAAATAGTTTCGGTATCGGTAGGATCTGTTACATCAACAATAGTCAGATTCGCAGGATTGTTTCCATTGTAACAGAAGGCCACCGTATGTCCGGTGTAATCAGTGTCTGGTCCATTATAAACGAGCACCTGTGCTTCGTGTGTATATCCATCGAGGCTATAAGCTCCGGCGAGTACCGGGTGAAGCGGATCCTGAATATTGACAATATGAAGTCCTCCGGAAAAAGTATTGGTACCACAGGCGTACAGGAAACCGGTTTCAGGTTCAATAGCAAGCGTATGGCATTTACCAAACCCTGAGTAGTGTGCGTCCTCGGAAAAAAGTTGCGGTGGGTTCACTATATTTCTCAGTCGGTACAGGTCGAATACCTGCAGCCCGTGGTTGTTAGCTTCACTACTTACAAAAAGATAATGGTCATAAACCCGCAGTGTTCTCCACAGCGAATTGAAGGTCGCGGTCGGGAGCCTTCCAAGATATAATGGGTTAACAGGGTCAGTTATATCAAAAAATATGGTTCCGTTAGAAGCTCCCAGCAACACATACTCCGTTCCATCCATCGGATCTGTCCATCCCCATACTTCGTTTGTAGAGGCTGCGCCAAATACGGAAAGCGGCACCTGAGACAGCAGATCAACATTATTGCACGGATAAATTCCGGCAAATCCATTCTCACACGGCACCTGAGAAAAAAGAAATCCTGGAAAAAAGAAAATAAAAAAAAGAACGTGTTTCATGGGCAGAAATTCTACTGCAATATAATCCGTGAATAATTTCCCTATTTGGCGTTCTTTAAATTTAATGATTGACATTTATCAAGTAGGTATGTAATAAAATGTCTAATAGATTCAAAATGGATAAGTGCCGGGAAGTTCAATTTTCTACCGGCAGTTTTATCTCATAGGTTCTCCGTTCCTTATTCTTCAGATATCCTTGGCGTAACCAAGGATTGTATAGCTTAAGTGTTTTATAAGAAATACCGAATTTCTTTGAAAAAGAAGTCAGATCAGAGATGGTAGAATCAACCGTTACAACACGATATTCTATCGGTTCGTAAAGATCAGCAGCCCGCAAAAAGAATCCGTATTTATCTGCGTTGTTCACGATTTCTTTTATGGCAAGTATTCTGAAAAGATAACGGTTAGTTTCATCGTTCAGCAATAAATCCCAATATGACCGTATCTGCTGTCGCACAGACTGCTTTTCAAGGCCGGGAATACCCATATTATAGGAGGCTGCCGCCATGGACCAACTTCCAAAGCGTTGGTACGCGGCCAACAGATAATTGCATGCAGCAAGAGTACTTTTCTCTATGCTGTACCTTTCATCCACTTCATCATTGATTTCAAGCCCATACTCCTTTCCAGTTGCTTCGAGAAACTGCCAGAAGCCCGTTGCACCGGAAGGTGAGACTACATTGGTATATCCAGACTCGATCAGAGCCAGGTACTTAAAATCATCCGGAATTCCTTGTGCTTTCAGGATAGGTTCAATAACAGGAAACCATCTGTGCGATCTTTTTATGGTAAGAAGAGAGTTCGATTGCCAATAGGTATTTACCAGCAATTCCCTATCTAACCTTTCTCTCAGGTCAAATTGATCGAGTGGGACATTCTCTCCCGCAAATTCAATACGATCAGGGAGTGGCAGAGAAAAAACCCGGTAGTGTTGATTGATCTGCCGCGCATATTCCTCGTTTTCCTCTTTAGTAGGCTCGCTTTGTTTTACAAAACTGAATATGATCAGCACAACGAGAGCCGCTGCGGCACCCGTACATGCCGGAATCCAGAATTTTCTCCACTCTTTCATCTTACTAAGATACAAAAAGAAAAAGAACGAAAGAGAAGAAGAATGTTAAGATGTAAACGGTTGCTTTGTGTGAAATGCCGTGTGGGGGAACAACGGGTAAAGGATATCACAAAAAGATTTCCTTGCAGGCTGAAAACGGTAGTGCATTTTGGTCTTTTTCAGAGACAATGGGATTCACAATTCCCCAATCAATAGAAAGTTCTGAGTCGTTCCACAGCATGGTTCTGTCGTGTTCACGGCTATAGTATTTTGAACACTTGTAGGAAAAAACTGAATGGTCTTCCAACACCAAAAATCCGTGTGCAAATCCTTCGGGAATGAATAGTTGAATTTTGTTTTCGCCACTGAGCACAATGCTAAATGTTTTTCCGAATGTTTGTTTTGACCTTCGGAGGTCAACGACCATATCGAGAACAGATCCACTGGAAACCCTTACTAATTTTGCCTGGCTATGGGGAGGCACTTGGAAGTGCATTCCGCGGAGCACACCTTTGGAAGACATACTTTCATTGTCCTGCACAAAGTTCACATTTTGTCCGCTTTCCAATCTGAACCGGGCCTCATTGAATATTTCAAAAAAATATCCTCTCGCATCGCTGATTACGGTAGGGTGTACCACCAGCAATTCATCAAAAGGTGTTTTTTCAATTTTCAATTTTCAGTGTATTAAAAGTTTTCTTGCACATAAACCAGTGTTATTGTTTCTGGAGAATGCCACAGTAATAAATTTTGGAAACTACAGAGAGGCCAAGTACGCTATATGCCTTTTGTCATGAAATATAAAATAAGGAAAGTATTGAACAGCCCGATAGCCGGAGCGATAGACTGCGCAAATTCAGAAGTGATCCTTGGCACAGGTTCCACATAAATAATATCCCCGGCCTGAACAGGCAAATGGACATATTTCGCACCTTCAATCGTAGCAAGATTAATTCGATAGATCTTTTCCTGCCCGCCAAAGGTTCGAATTATCTTGACCTTAGAGGCATTTCCTCTCTCTCTGATACCACCCGCCAGCGCAATAGCTTCTATCACACTTACATTTTGGTTGCCAATATTGATTACGCTACCGGTGCTTCCCGACCCGGAAAAAACGATGACCCTGTGATTCAGAATAGTCAACAGGCAATAGGGTTCAATTACCGTAGATTCATATTTTTTTTCGAGATAATTTTGTGCTTCAAAGAGCGTCATTCCGGCTAATTTCTGCCGACCGATCACAGGCAGTTCTACATACCCTCTTGTATCCAATACATAGTTGGTATTAGCTGCGGCACCAGGTCTCAGGCGGTCAACGGAACTTGTCAGGAAGTCGGTCAGCATATTTCCCTGATTTGAATAAAGTTGCATGGAGATCATATCCAGCGGCGAGATTCTCCATCCGAGGTAGGAAGTATCAACCCTCATAGTATCTCTTTTGGAACTGTCAGTCTCCGAAATCATATCTATCTCATCGAACACAAAGTCGCGATCTGTCCTGAACATCAAGTCTTTATTGATATTACAGGATCCGAGAAAAAGAGCCATCACAACCCAAAACAACAACTTGTACATTGGAAATAGTTAAAAAAGTGAGGCAAAAGTAAGCATTGCCTACCAATCATCTGATTGTAGCATATTTGCAAGAAAATGGAAATGGTCAATAAACCGACAGTGGTCATTGGAGCGAGTCCTGATTCATCAAGGTACTCCTATCTTGCGGTAGAAAGATTGCTCCATTCGGGGCACACTGTATATCCGCTGGGCAAACGCAAAGGCTCTATTCATGGCTTGGAAATTATTCAGGATAAACCTCCGCTGGGAAAAATTGATACCGTCACGCTCTACGTTAATCCGGCAATTCAAAAAGAATGGTATTCTTATATCCTGAATCTTCAGCCATTGAGGGTTATTTTTAACCCTGGCACCGAAAATCCGGAGTTTGCAAAATTGTTGAGCGACAATGGGATTACCTTTATTGAGGCCTGTACGCTGGTTCTCCTTTCATCGAAACAATATTGAAGATGATCAGCGGGCGCTTTATTTATCTCCGCCCTGTAACGCAGGAAGATGCCGAACAAATTCTCGAATGGGAAAACGATCCTGAGTTCTGGCCAATAACGGAAACCCCCGGTCCTTTTGTTATTCAAGATATTCGCCGCTTTATCGAAAGAAGTTCCGATCTCTTTGGCTATGGGCAAATTCGGCTTGTCATCTGCACAAAAAGAGAGGATCATAAAATAGGGATGCTGGATTTATTCAATTTAAATACTACTCGTCAAAGTGCCGGAGTTGGTATTTTAGTAGCAGAAAATTCTTACCGGAACAAAGGTATCGCGACAGAAGCTATCAGTATTCTCATCAATTCTATGTACCAGTTTTTTTATTTAAAATCTCTCGAATGTCTGGTTTTTCACGACAATACGGCAAGTATTCACCTTTTCGAAAAGTGCGGTTTTACAATTGTTGAAAGTACCGTATTCAAAAATAAAAAAGCTATACGGTACATTTATAATGCATGAAAAAAAAGCTCCTATTATTCATAGCATCCATCGCTCTATTAGTATTGCTCGCCTCTGGTTGGCTTTACCTGAAAATATTTTCATCCAACACAGGGTTTAACAAGGAAAGCGTCTTGCTTTACCTGCCAACCGGCTCATCTTTCGATGACCTGCGGCACAGACTTGTTTCTCAGAACATCATTAATTCCGAAACGTCATTTTTGCTGGCTGCCCGGCTAAAAAAGTTTGACAAAATAAAGCCCGGTAGATACCGTGTAAAAAAAGGTATAAGCAACAACGATCTCATCAATATGCTCCGCAGCGGCAATCAGGAAGCTGTAATGGTAAAGCTTGATGGAGTACAGACCCTTCCACAATTAGCAGGAAGGCTTTCTCACTATCTTGAACGAGATTCTGCCGGTTTTGCAAACACCCTTCTTGACCCCAATGTTGCAGATTCGATGGGATTTACCCCTGCCAACTTTTCCGCAATGTTCATCGCTGATACCTATAATTTTCTATGGACAACTACCTCCAATGATTTTTTAGTGCGTATGTCAAAGGAGTATAAAAAAGTCTGGGATCAGAAAAGAAAAGATCAGGCTGCCGCACTCGGAATGTCAGAAGCAGAGGTTAGCACTCTTGCATCAATTGTTAAGGGAGAAACATCCCGAAAAGAGGAAGCGCCTATAATAGCAGGGCTTTACCTCAACCGGTTGAGAAGAGGAGAGCCTTTGCAGTCAGACCCAACAGTTATTTTTGCAAATGGGCTACAAGGCGTAGAGCGTGTTCTTTTTTCTGATTTGCAAATTGATTCCCCCTATAACACCTACCTACATTCGGGGCTGCCGCCGGGGCCTATTTCTCTGGTAGAAAAATTCTACATTGATGCGGTATTGAATCCCGAAAGACATGAGTATTTATTCATGTGTGCACAACCAGGCAATACAGGGTACCACAATTTTTCGCGAACCTACGAGCAACATCTTATTTACGCTCAACATTACAGGAAATGGTTAAATGACTCGGGGATCAATCGCTGATCACTCTTCCTCGAACCAGTAATGTATTTTACTGGTAAGCATTTCTGGATTCATTGGTTTTGGGATCAGATCATCCATACCCGCCTGAAGGCATACTTTTTTATCTCTATCCTCATTTTCCGTGAGACCAATAATGACCGGCAGATCATTCCTCCCTGAGTTCTTTTTCATTTTTTTGACTGTGTCAACTCCATTAAGCTCAGGAGTATTCACATCCATGATGATCAGATCGTATGATTCGCGCTGAGTATAGTCAAGCACCTGTTGTCCATTATTCACGGCTTCATACTTATGTCCCAGCAGTTGAAGTGTTTTGGCAGTAACTGCTCGTGTCAGTTCATTATCATGTGCTATCAAAACCTTTAGTCTGTTTTGCGGAAGATTTACCTCCTGCTTTCCGAAACTTACCAGATTTCTGGCGTTTGCGTCGGGATTGAGATGGAGAACGTCAATAATTGTATCCAGTAATTTTGCCTGTCTTACCGGTTTTGTAAGATAGGCGTTGTAGAGATTTCCTTTCAGGTCAACGAGATGCTGACCAATAGATGAAAGAACAATAATCGGCAACTGATTACTGTCAAATTTTTCTCTGATTTTTTCCGTCAGTACCCGTCCATCCATTTCAGGCATCTGCATATCCATCAGACAAAAATCGAATTTATGAAGATTGGATACGATTTCATTGACCAGGTCAGGACTATTGAATGGTGTCGCCTGAACTCCCCAGGCAGAGAGTTGTTTGACGAGTATCTTAAGGTTTGTTTTATTATCGTCTATCACCAGCGCTTTTAGCCCATTGAGTGCGCTAATTTTTGCCAATTGAGACTCTCCGCTGGTTTCTGCCACAATGGTAAAAGAAAAAGTTGCTCCTTTCATCGGAGTGCTTTCTACCCATATCCTTCCACCCATTTCAGCTACGAGGTTCTTGCTGATGGAAAGGCCAAGTCCGGAGCCTCCGTACTTTTTGTTGATTGCATTATCTGTTTGTGAGAATGCCTCGAAGAGTTTTCCTAATTTATCTGCTTCGATTCCAATACCTGTATCGGCTACGGAAAATTTAACCTGTACAAAATCAGACTCACGGTTGACGAGTTCCGCTTTAATAAGTATTTCGCCGTTTTCAGTAAACTTGATCGCATTATTGACGAGATTGAGAAGTACTTGCCTCAGCCTTCTTTCGTCTTGTAATAATTCAGCCGGAATTTTCGGGTCAATATCACTCATTAGCTCTAATTTCTTTGCATTGGCTAATGGCTTCATAAGGTCAATGACCTGGTCAATACAATCAGACATTACAAAGCGGTTCTTGAACAATTCCAGTTTACCAGACTGCATCTGTGCAAAGTCGAGAATATCGTTTACGAGGTCGAGAAGATTGAGGGCACTGCTGTGGATGTTTCTGACAAATCCTCTTTGCTCTTCATCCAGTTTCGTTTTGGCCATCAGTTCGGTCATCCCAATCACCCCGTTCAACGGAGTTCTGATTTCATGGCTCATATTCGCTAGAAAATTTGTTTTGGCCTGCTTTGCCTCATCCAACTCCGCATCAACAGATTCAAGCATCTTTTCCACGACCTGAATTTTATTGAACGATGGTTTTAAAAGAAACGAATAAAGAATAATGCACAGGGCGAAGGCAAGAAGGGCGAGACCGGCTCCGGCAATTTTCAAGAGATTAAAATTCTCTTCCGCCTCAATAGTAAATTGCCCTGTCAGGTCTGCCATTCGGGAGACATATTCCTCCGACCGAGCAATTAATTTGCCTACTTCTTCTCCCGATAATGGTTTGGAAGAATTTACTAATGGCTGAAGCATATCGCGTATCTCGACAAAAGAGGGAGTTACCCCGTGCAACAGCCGCTGAACATCATCTGAGTTGGTGCCATTGGTACCGTAAACATCACTTCCATTCATCAGAGCCTTCTGGGCATTTTCCCATTTCCCTGCATTGAGTTTAACTCTTCCAAGATAATTTTCAAACTCTGCCTCCTTACCAGATGTTACCTGCATCAGCAGAAGCGTTTTACCAATATCATCAATCAGCGCCTTCTGACGGACTGACAGGGAGATTCTCGATTGGGAAACAGAACTGACCCTTTGGGTCTGAATAATAAGCAGAGCGGACATGATCAACAATAATATCATGCCTGTAATGAACCACGTACTTCTTTTTTTAAACTTTCGGGACTCTGACATCACCCCTTAGAAATGATACATATATATATAGTACACAAAATTAAGGTCTTTTACCTTACGAACTGAGAAAAATGATCAGGCTGCCCTGTTTTTACCCTTAGGGCATTCAGAAAAATATGCCCGTATAGACCTCTTAAGATGATCAGGAAGAAATGGTTTTGAAATGAACTCATTCATCCCAATACTTAAACATCTCCTTTTGTCATTTTCCGAAGCATTGGCTGTAATTGCCACGATAAACGGCTGAAGACCTTCAGAAGACCTGATTATCGAAGTGGCTTCAATGCCATCCATCTCCGGCATCTGAATATCCATATAAATAATGTCATAGGATTTTTCCTTCATGGCATCGAGCACCTCTCTTCCGTTGGAACAAATATCTGCCCTGATTCCCAGGTTAGATAGCATAAAACAAAGCACACTCTGATTTATCAGGTTATCTTCAGCCACTAGTATATTCAATTCCCCCAACTCTCCAGCCAACATAGTTTCATATTCTTTGCTTACCGACCTATTTTTATTTGCAGATAAAGAAGGCAGCCTGCCACGGATTGAAAATGTAAAATCGGAGCCTACATTTTCAATACTGTTAACGGAAATTTCCCCGCCCAGCATTTTCACGATCTGCTTGCATATCACCAGTCCAAGTCCGGTACCGCCGTATTTTTTACTCGTTGAGG
>JADLBA010000170.1 GCA_020848015.1 Crocinitomicaceae bacterium
ACCACTATCAGTGCCGTTTGTACACAATGCATTGCCGGGATCAATGACCAACAGCTATGTAGAGTGGTTTTCTCTTCCCAACTTACGACTTCCGGGATTTGGAAAAGTTAAGCGGTTTGATCCGGTGGTATTTAATTTTCCCAATGGAGATACAATACTTGTTGACCCTGTAATGGCTGGCCATGATTATTATGCACGCCTGAGAGAAGAAGCAAAAATGATCGCCGCAGGCGATAAAAGGATGAGTGAAAATGAAAGATTTGACAAGTACATAAATGACCGTGAGAAATATGAGTCGTTAGCGCGCAAAAATTTTACTGAAAAAAAAATCTGCACTTCTTGTCCGGGTGGTTCGCGAAAAGGTCTTGCTATTGAGGGACTCCGCCACAGGCCGGTGGACAAAAAAGAAAATTATATCAAGCGATGCATCGGCCTTCCTGGCGAGAACCTTTCGATCCGTGACCGCCAGGTCTATATCAATGATCAGCCTATTGAAAATCCGAAAGACATGATGTGGAATTACTATGTAACAGTAAAAAGTTCTGCCGCACAAAACAGAATCGCCAAGGAGTTGGAAGTATCTAAAAAAGATATGGAACCCGCAGGAACTGACTCGATGAACAATGTGATATTCGTAGCTCCTTTCACTGAAGATCAATTAGAAAAACTCAAAAAAATAACGGATGTTGTATCGATCAGAGTATCTAATGATTCGCCGGTTGAAAATAACTATCTCAACTTTTATCCCAATTCTCCATTAGAACCGTTCAGGCACTGGACAGTGGATAATTTCGGCTCAATCCATATTCCTGCAAAAGGCGAAACAATACACCTGACCCCGGAGAACATCGCTCTCTACAAACGTGTGATAGATGTTTACGAGGAGAATGATTGGACAGAAAGAGACGGGAAGATATTCATCAACAATCAGGAAGTTGCTACTTATACTTTCAGGTTTGACTACTACTGGATGATGGGCGACAACCGCAATCACTCTGCCGACAGCCGTTTCTGGGGATTTGTTCCCGAAACACATATTGTTGGGAAGGCTGTGTTTACCTGGTTCTCAAAGTCGGATATCGAGCGTACAGGCGAATCAAAAGTGCGGTGGAACAGAATGTTCCGCTTGGCAGACTAATGCCTGATGCAGAAAAAAGAAACCTGATTACGCTGGTCTTACCAGCCTGCTGCTTTGCACCTATTCATTGGTATCTTCTTTTTTATAGAAGAGCAAATACCATTATAGACACTTATGAAAACTACCGGAAGCAGACATTTCGCAATCGCTTTGAAATATGTAGTTCACAGGGAAGGCAAACCATTTCCATTCCAGTTGCAGGGCAAAGCGGAGTCAAAACACCATTAAAAGATATCCGCTTATCAGAAGGAAACTGGCGCAAGATACATTTTGCTTCCATTCGTTCGGCTTACGGAAAATCGGCCTTTTTTATCCACATAGAAGAAGAGTTGCAGCGGTTATTTGACGATCGCTCCGTTCATTTCCTGATAGATTTTAATGAGCAAGCGTTTCGGTTGATGGCTCCGTTTATTACTCAACTACCAGCGCACTGGACGGAGAGCCGCCGGTATGTTGAAAAAAAACAGGTCATTACTGATGGCCGTGACTGGTGGGAGCCGGCGCAGCAATGGCCTGCCCTTCCCTCCTACCCGCAGGTATTCAGTGACCGTCACCCCTTTCTAAATAATCTTTCAATTTTGGATGTGATCATGAACCTCGGCCCTGAAACGAGCCGATATCTCGACACCGCGTCCAGTCATTTCGTTGATCCCTGATTATTGTTAAAAAATGAATTTATATATACATAAATATGAACTCTTCGTTGTCATTTTTGCACACAATAATTATCCATGAACGCTCGCAGAAACGATCTGATACGCCTTATCTTGTCGCTGGCCATCGTATTGGCCATTGCCTACATCTGCTCATTTTTCTTTTTTAAGATTGATCTGACAGAGGAAAAGAGGCACACACTTACGCCCGCTACCAAAGATATGCTCGGCAAGCTTGAAGACAAGGTTTTTGTGCGTTGTTATCTACACGGCGAATTTCCCGCAGGATTCAAAAGGCTTGAGCAGAGTATCCGCGAGCGACTCGATGAGTTCAGGGATTACAGCAACGGAAAAATCGGGTATGAATTCATTGATCCGTATGAAAGCAGCGATGAAAAAACAATTCACAAAAATGAACAGGCACTGTATGAAAAAGGTCTTCGTTTTACACGACTTACCTATAATGAAGGCGGTGCCGAAAACTCTAAGCTGATCTGGCCCTGTGCAATCATTGAATATGGCTCAAAGGAATATCCGGTTCAGTTTTTCAAGAGTGATATGCCTGAGCCAAGTGATGAAATGATCAACTCATCGGTCAACAATCTCGAATATGAACTAACCAGTAATTTTAACCGGATTCTGAAAAAAGAGCGCTCATCAATTGGTGTGCTTGAGGGACATGGCGAACTCAAAGACATTGAAATGGCTGATTTTCTCGGATCATTAAGGAACTCCTATGCGATTAATTTCGTGCAGATTGACGAAAAAATAAATTCACTCAGCGAAAAACTTCCCGGCTTCACACACAGGAAAAATAAATTTGACGCATTGATTATTGCAAAGCCGGACAGTATGTTCAGCGACAAGGATCGTGTGCTACTAGATCAGTTCATTATGAATGGCGGAAAAGTGATGTGGATGGTGGATCCTGTACTCACCGATCTTGACAGTCTAAAAGCACATCAGCAAACGATGGCGATGAGCAATGAAATGGGGTTGTACCAGATGCTATTTGAGTATGGTGCGCGCATTAACCGGAATCTTGTGATTGATTTCCAAGCGGCTCCGATTGGCTTTGATACAGGGCCACAGGGCAATCAGCGCAAGTACGAAATGAAAACATGGTATTATGCTCCGCTCATCTTCCCTGGAGATTCGGCACACCCAATTGTGGCCAACCTCGATCCGGTAAAGTTTGAATTTGCCAGCAGCATTGATACCGTGAACAGCAATCCCGACATCAAAAAATTTCCATTGCTCGTCAGTTCGCAACTTAGCAAAGAACTGATGGCTCCAATCCGCATCAATACTTCGATCGTTGATCTGGGCATTGATTATTTTAAAAACGGTGCCACCCCAAAAAGAATTATGGCGCTGTTGATGGAAGGAAAATTTCCCTCTGCCTTCCGGGATCAGCTCGGCAGCGCACTTCGAAGCGATACATCCTTTGCATACAGGGATCAGAGTGAACCCACGAAGATGATTGTTATTGCCGATGGCGATGTAGTACGTAACGCTGTAATTGAAGGACAAAATGGCCCTCAACCACTTCAATTAGGTTTTGACCGTTACGCAAAACGAGTAATATATGACAATAAGGAATTCCTGCTGAACTGCATGAATTATCTGCTGAACGACGAGGCTCTAATCAGTGTTCGTTCGCGCACCATCAAGCTCCGCAAACTCGACGGGGGCGTGGTGCAGGCCAATAAATCGCGCATTAAAACCGAGAATACTGCACTTCCGCTGGTGTTTGTTGTAGCATTCGGCATCGGGCAGTTTTTCGTTCGACGGCGCAAATGGGCGGTTAATCCAGTAAAAAAAGGCACCTGACATTCATGAAGAAAAATCTTATTTTGCTGTTAGTGCTCATCCTGTTGGGAATAACCGCTGTATGGATATATAAAAAAAATACCGGATCAACAATCTCCGGTGAGCCTCTGACAGGGTTTGCAGTCCAGGATACATCTCAAGTGACAAAATTTTTCATTGCCGATCACTTCGGAAAAACGGCATTACTCGAGCGTGTCCCCGGTCAGAAATTGTGGAAATTGAACGGGAAATACCTCGCTCGGGAAGATGCCGTCAAAAATATCCTTGAGGTTTTTCAGCGTATCCGCGTACGCGGAAATGTCCCGCAAAAAGGCAAGGACAACATGATGAAGATCATTGCTACCAGCGGGATGAAGGTAGAAATCTATACGGGAAAGGATCGCCCTGCTAAAATTTATTACATCGGCTCAAGTACTCCCGATCATTTCGGTACCATAATGCTGCTGGAAATACCCGGAATAGGGCGCAGTTCAGAACCTTACATTACTCACATGGAGGGATTCACCGGCTTCCTCAATCCGCGTTTTTTTACTGACGAAAATGAGTGGCGATATACCGGCATTTTTGAATATCCCGATCTCGGTTTCAACGAGATCACATTCGTAAATCACCTTGCTCCGGAAACCTCTTTCAGGGTAACGTACAATGGACAGAACAACATCCGACTTTTTGGTTCATATAGCCCCAATTCACTGTCTTTCAACAAGAATATCCCTGACTTTGATACATTAGCGGTGAAAGACCTGTTGATCCGGTTTAAAAAAGTACACGTTGATTCTTATGCTACCAACCTGAAACCTGCGGTAATTGATTCCATTCTGAAAATGCCTCCGGTCTTCACTATTCAATTAAAAGATAATAGAGGTGAGATAAAATCGGTGGATCTTTTTATGAAAAAAGCAAAAGAGCCCAGACAGAATGCCCAAGGAATCGTCACTATCTGGGATCCAGAATATTTCTGGGCACGTACCCCTTCCGGAGAACTGGCACTTGCCCAAGTTTTTGTATTTGACCCGCTCATTCTTCCAATAGATGCATACTACACGAAACTGCGGCAATGACACATCAGCAGTATTTTGATTTCCGGTAAAATTCCGACAGAAGAATGGACGCGGCTACCGAAGCATTCAAGGATTCTGTCTTCCCCATCCCCGGAATATGAACTAAATCTGTCAACAAGGATCTTACCTCTGGTCGGATACCGCGACTCTCACTTCCAATAATTAGAGCAATAGGCTCTTTCATTGGTTCCAGATATATATTTTTCCCCGACAGGTCGGCACCTATCAAACTGAATCCATTGTTTCTCATTGTATTCAACAAAACGATAAAATTCTCTGTGATACAGTTTACACGAAAAATACTTCCCATCGTCGCCTGTACCACTTTTGGATTATAGATATCTACACAATCTTCTGAACATACAATATCAGTGATGCCAAACCACTCTGCGCTGCGGATAATCGTCCCCATATTTCCGGGATCAGAAATACCATCAAGCACGAGCACACAACTTTTTCCCGAAAGAGCAGAGTTTTTTTTTACCTCTATTACAGCAAGATAACCGGGAGGTTGAGAGAGAGATGAAAGTTGTTCCATCTCTTTTCCCGATACCAAATAACACTGGGTATGAGACGTGAGATACTCACGATCTGTGGTGTAAACGCCCTGGACTTTACAGGTAGAACTCAGAGCTTCTTCCACCATCTTTTTTCCTTCTGCCACAAATAATCCAAATTCGGTGCGAAACTTTTTTTGTTGAAGCGATCGCACAAAGCGGATGTCTTTTTTGAACGGCAGCATTTTTGAAAGTCTGTTTTATTGACAGAGTTATTTATTTATTCTCCATAGCTCCCTACTGAAA
Organism: Crocinitomicaceae bacterium; assembly: GCA_020848015.1. GTDB lineage: Bacteria > Bacteroidota > Bacteroidia > Flavobacteriales_D > Sanyastnellaceae > JADLBA01. Next base: position 5,489 of record JADLBA010000170.1, read on the forward strand.
ACTTCAAAATAGAATTTTCAAAGAGTTTTTAAAAGTCGCGTATTTTTCTCAAAATTGCGCGGGCAAGATACAATGCAGCATTTCGGACGATCTATATTATCTGTTTTTATTTCAGTAGTCATCCTCTCTTCCTGCTCAATCAGCCGGAAAATACCAGAAGGTGAAGTATATTTCAAGAACCACCGGTTGGTAATACACGATGCGCCAGAGGAATATGCTATCAGCAAGGATGAACTATTTTCTCTTACGCGCATAAAACCCAACCGGCGCATTTTATGGGTCAGGTTCAACCTTCGTATTTATTGCTGGCTCGTACCGGAGAAAAAACTAAAGAAGAGCATTGAAAACACGGAAGAGCGCTGTGCGAAAAAAAATCAGCACCGGTTATTGAAAGAAAAAAAACCTAAAACATGCAAGAGTCTCTGGAGTTGGCTTGCCTACACTGTCGGCGAGCCTCCTGTATTACTCGATACAGTAAAGGTGAAAAGGTCGGCAGAACAAATGAATGTTCTATTAGAAAAGAATGGTTTTTTCAACGGTAAAGTGACTTCAGAAATTTTATACAGCGACAGCAGTACATGGTTTTGGAAAAACAGGAGAAAAAGTGAAACAGTATATCATGTATATCCCGGAACTCCTTATCACATCAGGAATGTGGTCTATGACATCGAGGATCCCGGTATGGTGAGGCGTACAGATGATCTGAAAAAAGCAGCCCTGATCGCTCCCGGAATGATTTTTCAGGTAAACCTGCTCGATCGGGAAAGAGACAGGATCACTGATTATTTTAACAATCATGGATATTATGAATTCACAAAAGATTTTATTGTTTACGATGCTGATAGTACTGTGGGCAACCGGGAGGTGGATATTATCCTGAAACTGAAAACACAGAAGATTCCTTCTCCGGTACACCCTGACAGCCTTCTCAGTGTGCCGCACAAAAAATATTTTATAGAGAATGTGTTTGTCAATACCAACTATAACCCTCTCACTCCCGACTTAGAGCCACTGAGCCAGATAACCAACGATGAAGGAATTATTATCCAGAGTAGTGGCAAGCCGGAAATAAAACCCACATTGATCACCTATATCACTTATATCAAGCAAAAAGAAGGCTATCAGAAAAAAAATATTGATCTCACTTACAAGCGATATGCACAGTTGGGAGTTGCCCGGTCAGTAAATATTCAACTTGTACCCAAAAAGCAAATTGACAGTACGGGGTTGTATGGATTGGATGCTCACATACTGATGAATCCTGCACGAAAACAGTCGCTCAGCTTTGATCCCAGGGTTACCAACCGTTCCGGAAATATGGGCATATACGGCAATTTTGTATATGGGCATAAGAATTTGTTTCATGGGGCAGAGAGTCTTCGATTGAGCATTGTTACAGGTTTTGAAGCCTCACAAACGCTGGGGCAGGGAAGTACCAGTAGTGTTGCCGAACAACAGATCGAGCGTAGTTTCCGCCTGAATACTTTCGAGATCGGCCCTGAGTTGAACATTAGTATTCCGCGGCTGTGGCCATTTGGATATTCATGGTCGAGCCAGAACAGCGACCCTAAGGCCGTTTTTAGTGGTGCCGTCAATTACCAGCGTCGTCCGGACTATGAGCGAACACTGACTCAGATCGGTTATGGTTGGGACTGGATAGAAAACCCAAACAAAGTTACCAGGATCAATATCCGTTTAGTGGAGGTCTCACTGATCAAGATCGAAAAATCACCTGACTTTGAAGCTTTCATTCAGCGGCTCAACGACGGCTTTCTTGCAAACAGCTATCGCGATCATTTGATTGCTGCATCACGAATCGGTTTCACACTCAATACACAAAAGAAAAAATTACAGCGAAGCTATATCTATTACAAATCAACAATTTTAGAATCTGCGGGCAACTTACTTTATGCCTATTATAAAAATTCCGGGAATAAACCCGATAAGGTCGGAAGTTATGAGATCAACGGAATTCGATTTGCACATTACCTGAAGACCGATCACGATCTCAGGTATTATTTTAATTCGAACGATAAGAATTCATTTGTAGCGCGAGCATATAGCGGATTGGGCGTACCGCTGAAAAATCTGAATGTATTACCATTTGAAAAGAGTTTTTTCAGCGGTGGTGCCAATGGGCTGCGCGCATGGCAGGCGCGAACGCTTGGTCCTGGTTCATACAGGGATACAACTGCTGTCCGCACCTTCAATAATATCGGAGACATCAAGCTGGAGTTCAATGTTGAATACCGATTCAAACTCACCCAGATGCTGAATGCCGCTTTTTTTGTGGATGCCGGAAATATCTGGCTGCTGAATTCCGATGAAGTCCGGTCGGGCGCTCAATTCAAATTCAGTCGCTTTGCCAGTGAAATTGCTGTGGGAGCCGGTGCAGGGCTCCGGTTAGACTTTGATTTTTTCCTTGTGCGTCTCGATATGGGAGTGCCATTGAAAGACCCTCAGAAAATACAGGGTGAGCGCTGGATATGGCAGCCAAAAACCGAGTATCTACAGTACCTTAACAGGATTTCCAATACAGGGCAGAGTACCTACAAGAACCGACCGGTATTGAATCTGGGAATAGG
>JADLBA010000171.1 GCA_020848015.1 Crocinitomicaceae bacterium
ATTGCTGTGGTTATTGTTATGTTCTTCATTTTAATTTTTGTGTAATTTAATATATAATTTTCTGTATTAATCTCTTGTGGATTTAGATGGGATGGGTTATTTAGTGATGGTTGAAAAACCTCAATGTGACATAATAATTCCTCCCTTCTTCAGGATAGCCCTCAACTAAGCCATAATATTTGTCAAATAAATTATTCACTCCTACCTCTAAACTGAGATATTTCCAAAGATTGCCTGAAATGGCTGAGTTTACTATTGTAAAGCTATCTGCCTGTGTACCATAACTCGTGCTATAACGGGATGAGTTGTACTCTACACTCGCCAATATTCCAATTTGTCTTATGGGGCGGTATTGAATATTTCCGAATACCTTTGATTCAGGGACATCCGTAAATTTAACCGTGGGGTCTGTGAGGTTATTTCTTTTTATGTGGGTATAGTTGATGGCGAGCAAAATGTTTTTAGGAATCTCATATTGAATACTTGTTTCGGCTCCGGTAAATTCTGCTTTCCCCATATTTTGCATTTGTGATTTTCCCGGCTTTACATTGCTCACACTCAGAATTGCATCGTTTATATGGTTATAAAATATTGCAGCATTGAACACCCATTTATTAAAAAATTTGCCGTTGTAGTTTATTTCGTAATTGGTGGCTCGTTCCGGTTTTAAGTCGGGATTGGGGATGGCGGTGCCCATTCGATAGGAATAGCGTTCTTTAATCGTTGCAAAGCGGGTTTTATTTGAGACTGCCGCTCCTAACTTATGATTTGCTTTCAGGTAGTAAAATACTCCTAACTGTTCGTTAAGTGCATTGCTCGCACCGGCTTTCGCATATTCTGAGACTATTTCTGTATTACTGTTGTATTCTTCTGCTCTTAAATTATTTCTTTCAGAATAACTAATACCGGGAATAATTACCATCTTTTCCGATACTCTAAAAATATCTTCTACTCCTATTGTTTCTGTTCTGTCAAAAAAATTCTGCACCGGCTCGTTCAAATCGTTTTCCCTGTGAACATCTTCCTTGAATTGTAGAGATAGTTTTAATTGATTTTTAGGAAGTATTTTAGTCCCGTATTCCACCATTCCTCCGTATGTGTAGTCGTTATAGTAGCTCTTAAAGGCGTATGGCTTGTCTTGTGTACTGTAAGTATCATTATCATAACTATTTATCAAGTTCTTGAATGCATCATAGTAAAACCTCGTTTTTATATAGTGTTGGTAATTAAGCACTGTATTTGACAGGAAATAATAAGTTTCCTTATTCCAGGCCGGCCACTGCCAGTAGCGTGGTTTTTTATACAGTGAATTTAATGTGTCAGTACCGCAGTATAACGGTGTCCCTTTTTGCCCCCTCTGATTGATATATCCCAAAACGTATTCGTGCTTCTCGTTGGGTGTCCACCCTGCCTTGATCGTATATTTCTGATCAGTCCGGTAAGAATTATCCCGTTCCTTTCCATTTTCATTTTTCGTGGAATCGTATTGCGCGGACATTATGTAGGAGTCTCTCTGCAAGTAGGAGATACCACCCTGAACATAAAATTTTTTCTGCTTTGTTCCAATATTCAGATTGCTTTTATACCCATTTTGGTTTATCATCCCTATAGCACCATCAAATTCCAGTTCTTTTGCCGGCTTTCTGGAAATGAGATTTATCGCTCCCCCCAATGAATTTGGGCCGTACATTATAGATGAAAATCCTTTTGATACATCAATTGCAGAAAGATCAAATGTTGTGAACCTCGCCAGATCAACGTACCCATCATAAGGGACATAAACGGGAATTCCATCCATATATATCGGAACTGCCCGCAAATCAAATCCTCTGACCGAGATCATTGACTCATTTCTCTGCCCCGATGCCGTTAGGTTTATGCCTGGGAGCATATCCAGTGCCTTTGATACTTCCATTTTATTGTACCCTTCCATACTGGTAGTACTTATCCCGTTGATGAATTCTGCTCCTCGACTTCCCGTAATGGTAACTTCACCGAGTTCAAATATTTTACTGCTGTTTGTTGTATCTGTCTCCGTCAGTTTACCCATTTCCTGTGTTTGTGTTATTCCATATAATGGAAGGGCAAGGATCGCCAGTAGTAATCTTTCTTTCATAGTATTTTTTCGTTATGTATTAATAGATATATCGGTATTCAAAAAAAAAGTATGTTTTAGTAAATGAAAAAAAATTCCTCCCGTTCGACCGCCTCAAAAACTGAAACCGATGGAGTATTTCTTTCCCCTGATCCTCGATATGTATTTAAAAACATATCGCAATATTTGTGATGCCTGTATTTGCTCACAATGATATTCATCATATTGTTGTAATTCTCCTGCTGATGTTTTATACTATGGATAATTTTTCCACTTTTGGCGGGTACATGATTTGCAAATTCAATGCAATATATTTTGCCGGATACTAAATTTAGGACTGGACGTAAATGCGTCTATAGCGTATTTTTTTTGTGGTGCCCGCCAATAACTGTGACCATGATTTCTTGAGACCATTTTAGAGGTCAGTTGTAAGCACTACGCCTTTATCCCTGTTTTAGGCCATTTTACGCCAGGGCGGATGAGGATCATTAAATAAGCCCAGTTGCTGCTTTCATTTAAATTGCCTCCTCTTATGGCCGTTAAAGATTCGGTTCCGAATAATTGTGAGTAACCACCCTGTATGCCTATACCTTCAGTAAAATTATAGGATAAAGTCATGTCAAGCTCAACTCCCAAGTAATCCGGCATTGCCACAAATACCCCTTTACTCAAGGTTTTTTTGTCATCTTTAATATCTGCGTTTGCCATGAAATAATGGCTATTAAGTGATGCACTGTACTTTTTATATACTGTATTTAATTTCAGGTAAATGTCATTCAGTCCCACACTGTTTGCATGATTCAATACATAGAAGTAATCCATATAGCCGTTGAAGCGGTGGTTGGTGCCATATAACGGCGTGAATGCTGATGTTTTTGTTTGTGTAGTTGTTGCATCCTGACTGTTTCCCGAAAGAATTTCACCTCCTATGGTAACACCCATTGCCTTTACTGGCCAGTAGGATATTTCAACCGACGCATTATAGGCCGCGAGGTCTTTCGGAAGTCCGTCTGATTTCGGAGTTGCCATATTTTTACCGGTCTGATAATAGAAATAAGCAATAGTTGAGACTTTACCAAATTTCATTTGTGAACGTACTCCTGCTGTCTGGCTGTAATATTGTTTCTCATTGATTGTTTTTCCTGCTGTATTTTTTTGTATGTATTGCAAACCATTATTTAAAAATAATGCACTGATATTTATATTTTTAAATTGCCTGAATACCCATAGATACTGCATACTTTTATAATTATTTTTCTGATAATATATGTTTGATTTACTTTGATCTTTATCCTGATTGTAGGCTATGCCCGCGTGTACTGTCAAAACACTATCATTCACATACTTCAGCAACCCCAGATCATGCCGCCTTCCTTGCATAGACCAATCGAGTGTTCCTAATATGCGATCATCATCATAGGATAATGCCTGCCTGCCAGCTTTGAGGCTTAGCTTAGGGGTAAATATCAGTTCGCCCCATCCTTCATACAAGGACAAAGTTCCCATTGTATCAATACTGAGATTGTTCGTGGCACCCCATACTCTTACATCTTGTATTGTTGCTGATACCCGGAACTTATTTGTATTGTACTGATAGCCGATGCGCGCACGTTGCGAAGTAAATATTCCTGGCGTTTGATTAGTATCTGCTAATGCCTGATAGCCATGCCTGTATTCTGTTCGCATCATGTATTGAGTACTTATAGCTCCACTGGCTTCTGGTGCTGTTTGGATTTGCCCGTAAGAATTTATATGGCAGAGCAGTAGTGTGATGATTAAAATCCGGCTGATGATTTTCATATTCATCTGTATATATGTTTTTAGTATTTATCTTACAATCCTTATTATTGGACAGGGTGTTTTGGTGAATATGCTGTAGGTGTGGCTGCCCATAAATAGTTTTCCTATGGGTGATTTTTTTTGTGAAGCGAGCAGAATTAAATCCGCTTTTGTTTCTCTCGCTAATGCAACCACTTCGTCTGATACAAACCCGTGCCGTATAATTTTTTCAATTTTTTTGACTCCGAGATTTGCCAGCCGGATCTCTTCTACATCTAAAATTTTTTCTCCCTCTTCAACCCATTGATTTCTTATTTTTGTCCACTCGGATGAGTCAGATGCCAATGCCCCTAGTCCTATGGACTTGTCCTCCACAAACAATAAGGTAAGATGCGCTCCAGTTGCTTTTGAAAGGTAGGCCGCCTGTTTTGTTGCCACGTCAGCTAACTCCGAATTTCCGCCAACAGGGTAAATTATTCTCTTGTATATAGAACCATTTTCCGGGAGCGTTTCTATAGGTGCACCCGCCGGCACTAACACTTTTTCTTCTGTAATAATTTTCTCTTTTGTTGAAATTAATTTTGCACGGCCTCCTACACCTACCCATGATTTAGTCCATTTTCTTTGAGCAATTCTCAGTACCACCAAGGCTATAACCGCGAGTGCCATGAACGATAGAAAACCGTATTGAAATGAGCCTGTCAACTGCTTTGATTGACCCATTGCATTCGGAATAATACTTCCTCCCAATGCTCCAATTTCTCCAATCATACTGCCTGCAACTGCTGTTGTCATGGGCCAACGCAAGGGAACCAACTGAAATAAGGAGCCGTTTCCTGCGCCTAATGCGGCAAAGGTTACCATGAATAGTATCGTGGTGGATACTATATCTAACTGGAACGATGCTATGAACATACATACCAGAATAATAAAAAACATCAGCGTGAGCGAATTTATCCCTCCCCACCGGTCGGAAATCCACCCGCCCACCACGCGGACACCACTTCCCATTAAGGCAGCTAACATGGTGAGCTGGCCGGCCTCTACTTTTGTTACTCCAAATTGATCATGGAAATATGTGGGCAGAAAACTGGATAGGCCAATGAATCCCCCAAAAGTTATTATATAAACCAAATTGAACACCCACCCGTCTTTTTCAAACAGACATTTAATGTGCTCCATGATGCTTTGTCTTTCTACATCCGGAGGCTCTTTGGCAAAAATGATCATTACGAATATTGGAAGGAGCATTAATAAGGCTCCTATACCATACACTGTTTGCCATCCAAAATGCGTGGCAAGCGGAGGCGCAAACAACATCGCTAATACGGTTCCGCTGTTTCCCGCACCAGCGATACCCATTGCCAATCCTTTATACTTTGGCGGGAACCAGCCGCTCCCTAATGACAGTGCAACCCCGAAACTCGCACCTGCTATTCCCAGCATTATTCCCATGTTTATTACCTCCGAATAGGTATCTACCATAAAATACCCATATAATAAACCGATAAGGATTAATCCCATTTCTACCAAAGCGGCTCCTTTTCTCGTGATATACTGCGCGAGTACACCAAGAGGGAATCGCATTAATGCACCGGCGAGAATCGGTACCGAGATCATAAATCCTTTTTCCGCGGGAGATAGGTTGAATGTTTCACTGATAAATGGAGCCATCGCACCATTCAATACCCATATTGCAAAACAAAAATCAAAATATAAAAATGATGCCCAGAGTGTTGGCTGATGACCGGACTTTAAAAATTCTTTAAAATTTTTCATAAAGATTTATTTTTGAGAATCGCTGATTGCATAAAAACAATTTTGCCTTTATGACACAAAATTCATTGAATGTATAAGCACAAAAAATGAGTAGCATCAAATTCATTTATGCTCTTTTGCAAATAATTGTGTTCTAAAATTCCGATTGAGCTCAGCGATTCCGGAACCCTGTAGGTCGAATAATGGCTAATTGCACGGCACAGTTTGATAATGACGCATCATTTCAAGATTAACCGTTCGATGAAGAATTTTGATAAAGTGGATTGATCCCGATAAACAGCGGAAATAAAGGAATGTGAAATGGTACATTCTTGCAAAGAATAATTGACTTTTCTCTCTTTTGCAGTTTCTAAAAAATGAAAATACTATTTATGGTATTTTGCTATTCGATCTTGTATTTTTTTACAATACTTTGTAAGTGACCTAAATTGGTTATTTCAATATCGCGCTTATGCTTTTTAATTGCCCCTTCTTTTTCAAACTCGCTGAGTTGTCTTGATATTTGTTCGGGCGTAGTTCCTGCTAAATCTGCTAAATCCTGTCTGCTGAATGCAATATTCAATTTTTTTGTTTCAGAATTTGTTCCAAAAACTTCGTTGAGATAAATAAATGCTTCGGCAATTTTTTCACGTGTATTCATCTGCGATTGATATTTCATTCGCAGGCCGGTACGCCCTAATTCATACGCATACTGAAGCATCAGGTGATAGGTAAGCTCATTGTTTATTTTACACAGGTTATGATAAAGTTCGTTATCAATGAAGCATATTGTCAGGTCAGTAAGTGCGACTGCGTTGAAATAATACTTGACTTTTCCCAGTGCACGGTACCCGATTATGTTGCCTGTTTTTGATAACCGGACAATCTGTTGCCTGTTGTTCAGTGTGTCTGATATAACTTTTGCCGATCCGTTTTGAATAAAAAATATTCCACGGACAAAATCTCCTTCACAAAAAACATAATTTCCTTTTTTAAGAACACTTGTTGTTTTATCGAGGCTTACCAATGTTAATTCCTGAGCAGTACAATATTTTTTTAAAATGCACAGACTGTTTTCACACTCTTCACATTTTATATTTTTATTCTTAGTTATCATACCTCAGAATTTTTCCGGTTAATCAGCATGGTCTTTCGCATCCTTTGCGATGGTAGTACCACCAGTTAATACCTGTGGCCAAGACAAAAAACACTGCTATTGCGTAGAAAAAATTATTTGCATTGCCGCTACTGTTAATTACAGCATTGACTGATTTTGCAAAAATAAACGGACCGAATGCGGCAATGGCTGCTGTAAAGCCAATCACACCCGCAGCCTGGCGTGGATTATGTCCGAAAATAATCGGATATTGTCTGAAAGTAGCGGCATTTCCCATACCTGTAATAAAGAACAAGAATAGCATTAAATATAAGAACATGGGGAATTGCTCCAGCGATGTGGGCGTTAACAATCCCATCTGTACGATGGCAATGCAGCCGATTACCAATCCGATTCCGGTTAGTGTTGTCAAAATTGCGCCCCCTACTTTATCGGCAATAAAACCACAGAGTACTCTGCTGCTGGCACCGATAAGTGGCCCCAAAAAGGCATACTTCAGTGGGTCGGGAGCACCTGCAAAATCACCATACACTGTTTTTATCATTAGAGGGAAGATGGCTGAAAGGCCGGAAAATCCACCAAAAGTCATCACGTAAGTTAAGGTACAAAACCAAGTGTGTTTATCTTTGAAAATATCTAATTGCTCTTTAAACGAGGCTCTGATCGGAATACTTTTTATCATCCACCAAGCTGCTATGGCGAGTATAATCAGCAGTGGCACGTACCAGAATGCTGCACTTTGCAAATAGATTTCTGACGTACCTGTTATTTCTTTTGTTTTTGGATCCACTTTGGTGAATACCTCTGCGGCTCCATAAGTAGCGACTCCTAACATCGCCGGGGTCATAAACTGGGCTACGCTTACCCCGAAATTCCCGATTCCTGCCTGAATGCCTAAGGCAGTACCCTGTAACCGCTTTGGAAAATACATACTCGTACTCGGCATAAATGAAGAAAAATCGCCGCCCCCAAATCCGCAGGTAAACCCTAATACCATAAACACCCAGAACGGCGTTCCCGGATTCATTACGGCTAATCCTAATCCTATTGCCGGAATAATTTTAATGAATGTTGCAATGCTGATGACATGTCGCGATCCGTAAATGGGCAGTAAAAAGGTATGCACCATCCTGAGTATCCCCGAAGCAAGTCCTGGTATTGCTGCTAACCAGAACAATTGATCATTAGTGAATTTAAATCCTATACCGGGTAATTTGGTTACGATGGCACTCATCATAAACCATGTCGCGAATGAAAGTATTAGTGAAATGGTGGTTATTACAAGTGCTTTCCAGGCTATTTTTTTTCCTGTGTTTTCCCAGAACTCATTGTTCTCAGGTTCCCATTTTGCCAACCAAGTTGCCATTTTGCTACGATTTAAGTTTGTATTTATGAAATTATTAGTCTTAGTTCATTATATACCTGCTCTGCGTATTATTTCGTCTTTTTCTTATAGAAAATTCTTTTATATCGGAATCTTTATCTTATAGCTAATTAGTATTAAATCAGGTACTAAAGTATTGTTGCATAGCTTATACTGACAATGAGCGTGGTCAATACAGAGATTGAGAAAACGCCCTAAAAAACATGACAATAGTCATAGTTTTGAAATTCTACTATGTAAATTCTTGCACATACATTCTTTTACTGAATGCATAACTATGCGCTGATATGCCGCGACGATGACTATGGATCAATGATAAGAATGATAGAAGTATTATACCTGACTTTGTGGTTATTCATTATATCCATTGGAAGGTATAGCCCAAAATGTATTCACTGACAGAATAGGTAAATGAAATCTCGCATTATGTTTATAATGAAGCCATCGGGTGTTAATAGACCGTTTTTGTATTGATATTATACTGTAGTGAAGATACCTCCAGAAGAGCCGACAGAAATACGTTACAAAACTTCAGTACTCGTAATTTCAAAAATGATAATTATCCGTCTTTACGGATATTTTATGTATAACCTAAGTTGTAATCATTCTAAATAATAGAATTAAATCCTATTGTACTTTAAGATACACTTTACGCTTATCAGTGTTTTCCAAACAAATTAAAACAATTCTAAATAGCAAAAATGACTACCAAAACATTTTCAAAAATGAGGAACATCATAGTTTCGTTAGAATGGCACTCTCAATTTTACCCCAAAATTTTATATACATTACTTGAACACAATCAAACTGTAATTATGAAATCAAACATCGGCCATATTCAAAAATGGATTTTGCGATCAGGCATTTTGTTCTGCTCAATGTTTATTTTACTCTTTTCACAATTGTGCATTGCACAAGATGGAGAAGCGATATTTAAACAGAACTGTGCAGCCTGCCATAAAGTTGGAGGTGGAAGAATGGTTGGCCCAGACCTGATTGGTATTACCGAAAAGCGACCTGAAGAATGGCTGATAAAGTGGACCAAGAGTTCACAGTCACTTATAAAGAGTGGTGATGCTGATGCAAAAGCGATATTTGATGAATTTGGCGGAATAATGATGCCTGATCAGGCTCTGAGTGATGCAGAAATTAAATCTATCCTTGCATTTATTTCATCGAAGAGTACCGCTTCTACTGCCTCTGCAGAAACTAAACCGGCAGATGCCGCCCCAGTGCATTCATCAGAAAATGCAACTCCTGATGTGATTGAGTTGGGAAAAAATTTATTTACCGGCAGTGTTGCCTTTACCAGCGGCGGGCCAGCCTGCCTCTCCTGTCACAATGTTGACTACAAAGGTGTAATTGCCGGCGGACTTTTGGCGAAAGACTTAACTACCGTTTACAGCCGTCTCGGCGGTGATGCCGGTTTACTCGGTATCCTTGGCGCTCCCCCTTTCCCAGCCATGACACAGGCATATAAAGCGCATCCGCTGACAGAAGCTGAAATTACCGCGCTTTCTGCTTTCTTTTATAGTGTTGACAAAGACACAGTAAATCAGGTGGCAGGATTCAATAACTATTTGTTGTTTGGCGGCGGCGGCGGCCTGGTTGGAATGTTGATTCTTATTTATGTGATCTGGTTTATCAGAAAGAAAAATTCCGTTAAGAAAGATATATATGACAGACAACTAAAGTCTATTTAATCATTGAGTGAATATTATAAACCGTAAAAAAAATACCTATGAGTTGGATTGAAGACATCATTTCGCCCAAAACCCGTAAATGGGAAGAATTTTACCGCAACCGTTGGCAGTATGATAAGGTGGTGCGCAGTACTCATGGAGTTAATTGCACTGGCGGATGTTCATGGAATATCCATGTTAAAGACGGTATCGTAGTTTGGGAAACTCAAGCATTGGATTATCCGTTGCTCGATCCTTCGCTCCCTCCTTATGAACCTCGCGGATGCCAGCGGGGAATTTCATATTCATGGTATCTCTATTCACCTATCAGAGTGAAATATCCCTTGATGCGCGGAGCATTAATGGATTTATTTATCCGGGAAAAACAAGCCGCCGGAGGTGATCCGGTGAAAGCCTGGGAAAATCTTCAGAATGACCCCGAGAAAAGAAAACGCTATCAGCGTGCGCGTGGTAAAGGCGGGTTTCGCAGAGCACATTGGGACGAAGTGCTGGAACTGATTACCGCAGCAAATATTTATACCATAAAAAAATATGGTTCCGATAGAATTATTGGATTCTCCCCAATTCCTGCGATGTCAATGCTCAGCTACGCTGCAGGTGCCCGTTATCTACAATTGATCGGCGGTGTGAACCTCAGTTTCTATGACTGGTATTGCGACTTACCCTGTGCTTTCCCCGAAATATGGGGCGAACAAACAGATGTATGCGAAAGTGCAGATTGGTATAATTCCAAGTTCTGCGTCTCCATGGGAGCAAATCTCGGAATGACCAGAACACCGGATATTCATTTCTTCTCTGAATCAAAGCACAATGGAACAAAAACGGTAGTAATGTCACCGGATTTCAGTATGGTGGCAAAACATGCCGACCAATGGATTCCTTGCCATGCCGGTTCTGACGGAGCTTTTTGGATGGCGGTTACACATATAATCCTGAAAGAATACCATGCAGAAAAACAAGTTCCGTATTTTCTGGAATATGTGAAACGCTATACCGATTGCCCATTCTTTGTTGAACTTGAAAAAGAAGGCGACCACTATAAACCGGGAAGAATGCTGCGTGCCAATCGCATCAGTAAGTATAAGGATGTCGAAAACGGTGAATGGCACTTTTTGAATCTCGATTCAAAAAGTGGAAAATTGGTTTGTCCGAAAGGTACAATGGGAAGCCGGTGGGCAAAAGAAAAAGCCGGAAACTGGAATTTGAAATATGAAGATTTTCTCGACAACAGCGAGTACGACCCCGCTTTAACTCTATTAAATAGTAATGACGATGTCTATCAGGTTCAGTTTGTAGAATATGGCTTAGATAAAACAGTACTGCGTGGAGTCCCAGTTAAATTAGTTGAAACAATTGACGGTAACAAGGTGCCGGTGGCTACTATTTATGATTTAACAATGGGGCAATATGGCGTAGGACGCGGGTTGAAAGGAGAATATCCAACATCCTACGATGACAAAAATCAGGCATACACCCCTGCCTGGCAGGAAATTTTTACTGGAGTTGGCCGTGATACCGTGATAAAATTTGCTCACGAATGGGCTGATACTGCCGAAATTACCAAAGGAAAATGTATGGTAATCGTTGGTGCTGCAATCAACCACTGGTTTCATGGTAACCTGATGTATCGAGCTGCTATCATGGCGCAAATGCTTACTGGTTGTAACGGTGTGAACGGCGGCGGAATGAACCACTACGTAGGACAGGAAAAACTTGCACCGGTGGATTCCTGGGCAACCATTATGTCTGCTAAAGACTGGATTGCAGGAAATCGTTTGCAACAGGGGCCCATCTGGCATTATATCAATTCCGACCAGTGGAGGTACGACAATAATCAAATGGATTACAACAGCGTACCTAAAGACAATAAATATTCTCAGATGCACTCTGCGGATTGGACTGTAATGTCGGTGCGCAACGGTTGGATGCCGTTTTACCCACAATACAATAAGAGCAACTTTGAATTGGTGAAAGAGGCGAAAGCAACCGGCGCGAATGATGATAATGCCGTTCGCAAATTTATTGTTGACAAACTGAAGTCTAAGGAGCTTGTTCACTCTGTTGCCGATCCGGATGCTGATATTAATTTCCCCCGCAACTGGTTTATTTGGCGCGGAAATGCATTGATGTCGTCTGCGAAAGGACATGAATATATGCTGGATCATTATCTTGGAACACATTCAAATAAAATTGCCGACGAAGTCGCACAGCCGCATGTACATGATATTATCTGGCGCGAAGCACCCAAAGGAAAAATGGACTTGGTGGTGGATATTAATTTCCGAATGGATACTTCTGCATTGTATTCAGATATTGTTTTGCCAACCGCCTCTTGGTATGAAAAAGCAGATATCAATTCAACCGATTTGCACTCATTCATCCATCCGCTTTCACCTGCTGTAGCACCGGTTTGGGAATCGAAAAGCGACTGGCAGATATTCCAGGCATTGGCAAAGAAATTCTCTGAGCTTGCAGTAACCCATTTACCTGAGCCGATGATGGATGTGATAAATGCCCCGCTGTCGCATGATTCGGCTGATGAAATTACCCAGCCCAGAATGTTGGATTGGACAAAAGGCGAATGTGATCCTGTTCCCGGAAAAACAATGCACAAATTGGTTTTTGTTGAGCGTGATTACAAGGATATTTATAACAAATACATTTCTCTCGGCCCAAATATTAAAACGAATCCTTTAGGTGCCCACGGAGTTAGTTTTATGGCCGATGATGTGTATGCTGAAATGGTTGAAGAAAAACGCCATGTTCAAACACTAAAGGGTGTTGACTATCCTTCCATTAAAGAAGACGTGGAAGCTGTTAACGCTGTATTGACTTTGTCAACTCTAACGAACGGTTACTTAAACGACAAGGCGTATAAAGTAATGGAAAAGAAAACAGGTCTGACGTTGGCAGATCTGGGCGAAGGAAGCAAAGATGTTCGCATTGATTACAAAGATTTGCAGGCACAACCGAGAAGGTACAATACTGCTGCGCTGTGGTCGGGGCTGATGAACAACGGGCGTGCATATTGTGCCTATACCTATAATGTTGACCGCCTTGTTCCTTGGAGAACACTTACCGGTCGCCAGCATTTCTATCTTGATCACGATGGATACATTGCCTTTGGCGAGCACCTTTCCACTTACAAACCATCGCCAACTCCACAGGTTTATGGTGATTTGAGAAAAACTGTCAATGACGGAAAAGCAAAAATGCTAAATGTGTTGACTCCTCATGGTAAATGGCATATTCACTCCACTTATGGCGATACATTGAGGATGCTTACTCTATCACGCGGAATTGAACCATGCTGGATGAGTGAGGAAGACGCTGCTGCTATCGGTGTTAAGGATAATGACTGGGTAGAAGTATATAACGACCATGGTGTGTATTGTACAAGGGCTTGTGTGAGCGCCAGAATTCCTAAGGGAGTATGTATTGTTTATCACTCACCTGAAAGAACTTACACGGTTCCTAAATCGCAGGTAAGAGGAAACAGAAGGGCTGGCGGACACAACAGTTTCACACGCGTTCACCTGAAACCCAACCTTATGACAGGTGGTTATGGACAGTTTTCTTATCACTTCAATTACTGGGGACCGGTTGGTGTGAACAGAGATACGCACGTTTTGGTAAGAAGAATGGATAAAGTTGTTTTCTAAAAAAAATTAATAATAAAATTATGGACGTAAGATCACAAGTGTCAATGGTTTTTCACCTCGATAAATGTATCGGGTGCCATACCTGCTCAATCGCCTGTAAAAATATATGGACCGACCGCAAGGGTGCCGAATATATGTGGTGGAATAACGTTGAAACCAAACCCGGAACAGGATATCCTACGAAGTGGGAAGACCAAGAAATTTATAAAGGCGGGTGGGAAAAAAATGGCGATACTGTTTCACTGAAAGGTGCAGGGAAATTCAGAGGCCTTAAAAATATTTTTCATAATCCACACTTGCCGGTTCTTGATGATTATTATGAACCGTGGACATACAAGTACCAGGATTTGTTTACAGCCCCCGAAGGAGATGATCAGCCTACCGCAAGACCAGTTTCTCTGGTAACTGGCGAGCATATGGATGTTCAGTCTGGCCCAAACTGGGATGATGATTTGGGAGGCTCGCCCGATTATGCACGGCAGGATGTAAATCTCAACCAGCTCTCAGAGGCGGAAAGAGAAGCCATGTTTCAGTTGGAGCGTATGACATTCCATTATTTACCCCGTATCTGTAACCACTGTCTGAATCCAGCCTGTGTTGCTTCATGCCCATCCGGTGCACTTTATAAAAGAGGTGAAGATGGCATTGTGTTAATTAATCAGGAGCGCTGCCGCGCCTGGCGTATGTGTGTGACCGCCTGCCCATACAAAAAAAGCTATTACAACTGGCATACAGGAAAATCAGAAAAGTGTATTCTTTGTTATCCCCGTCTCGAATCAGGACAAGCACCCGCTTGTTTTCACTCCTGTGTAGGCCGCATTCGCTATCTGGGCGTGTTATTGTATGACGCGGATAAAATTGAACAGGCGGCCTCTGCCCCCGACGACAGGCTGGTGGATGCTCAAATGGATATTTATCTCGACCCATTTGATCCAGAAGTAATTAAGCAGGCGCGATTGAATGGTGTTGCAGACTCAACCATTATTGCTGCTCAGAAATCTCCTGTTTACAAATTTGTAAAATTGTGGAAACTCGCACTCCCGCTGCATCCTGAATTTAGAACATTGCCCAATCTGTTTTATGTTCCGGCATTGCTTCCTACGATGGCGACCGTTGCAAATGGCGTTTACGACTCAACCAGCAAATCACTTTGGAATGGGGTTGAAAGCAATCGCCTTCCAATGAAATATCTTGCATCACTTTTTTCCGCCGGGGATACCGGAAAAGTAACGGAGGTGATGAAACGCCTCATGGCTGTTCGCCTTCACAGAAGAGGGGTTACAGTGGGTGATTTGAATTCTGCCGAAATATCCCAGGCATTAAAAGAAGTGCAGATGGATGGTTCTACCGCTGATGAAATTTTTAGACTTACCTCGCTCGCGACGTTTGATGAACGTTTTGTTATTCCTCCAGCTCACAGAGAGGAATCCATTGAAATGCTTGAAAGTACTGCTGATGTGAAAGGAAATACCGGATTTGGATTTAAACGTAAACCCGAAAGAGGATTGTAAAAATGAAATCTGCTGAACTATACAAAACATTTGCGACACTGCTTTTCTATCCGGGAAATAATTACCCTGAAACAGCAGTGAGATGCAAAGAATTATTGAAATCAGATTATCCTGAAGCAGCGGAATTAATCAGCCCTTTCACCGATTATATCCTTTCGCATAATGAGGATGAAAACCAAGAGCTATATACAAAAACATTTGATGTACAGCCAATCTGTTACCTCGATCTGGGATATGTTATTTTCGGTGAAGATTATAAAAGAGGAGCATTTCTCCTTCACATGCAAGATGAACAACTGAAAGCGGAAAATGACTGCGGTACTGATCTGGCAGACAATATCAGCAATATGTTAATCCTTTTCACTAAATCCCCTAATCGCGAATTTCTGGACGAACTTGCCGTAAAAATTCTCATCCCAGGAGTGGAGAAAATGATCAGCGAATTCAAACAGGCCAGAGTGGATTTGAAGATTAAAGTACTGAAAAAACTCCATAATGCAATTATTCAGGAAGAATTAAATCACGGCAACGTCTATTGTAATGTTTTTTCTGCTCTTCTGTATGTGCTGAAAACAGATTTCGCTCATGTTGAGGTTAAAGCCGAATTAGAACCTTCGATTGATATCCATTATCATAATTCATTTTTCAAAAAAGATTCAGTCAACACTGAAGTAAACCAAATAGCAAGTAATTATAATCTCGATTAACTATGACTTCTTACCTCCTATTCGTTGTTTTGCCCTATGCGGCATTAGCAATTTTCCTTATCGGATCAATTTACCGCTACAGAAGTAATGAGTTTTCTGTGTCTTCTATTTCCTCACAGTTTCTGGAAGGAAGGAAACTATTCTGGGGTAGCCAGCCTTTTCACTGGGGTTTATTCATTCTGTTTTTCGGGCACTTGATTGCATTTTTATTTCCCAGTGCCGTAATAGCCTGGAATGGCCAGCCGGTTAGATTACTTATTTTAGAGATTGCCGCATTTACTTTCGGATTAAGTGCCCTTTTTGGCTTATTTCTTCTCATCTACCGGCGACTTACCACCCGCAGAATACAAATTGTTACCAGTAAAATGGACTTGGTGGTGTACGCTGTTCTCCTAACGCAGATTATTTCCGGATTGCTGGTGGCATACCACAGTCGCTGGGGATCATCATGGTTTGCCGCTTTTTTGACTCCTTATTTACGCTCCATTTTTGTCTTTGACCCACAGATTGAAGCCATCTCCAGTGTTACTTCACTTTCTTTAAAAGTGCACGTCGTTTCAGCATTTACATTAATCGGAATAATTCCCTTCACTCGTTTTGTCCATTTCTTGGTTTACCCGGTAGATTATCTTTGGAGAAGCTATCAGCAGGTAATCTGGAACTGGAGCCGTAAGCATATTAGAACTTCACGAAAACATTCCGAAGGATACAAATCAACGAATAACTAATATAAAATAGATTATGAAAAGATTAACCATTCTATTTTTATTCATAGTTATTTTTTGCCTATCACAATCAACTGTGTCATTTGGGCAGGAAGCGGTCGCAAAATCACCATCTGTATTAAGCGATTTCAATAATCCTATTGTGTATCTGCTTTTCCTGACTGTGTTGCTGACTCTGTTTGCAATCTATAAAGGAATTAAAGCAAATATGAAACTGACTGAGTTGGGGTATGTGGATAATGGCAGCCCAAATTCTTTTTTGCGTTGGACTGCTAATAATCCCACTAAAGTTGCAGTTATTTTAATTCTGGTTGTTTTAACAGGTATTATTATGGCAGTTTATTTTCTTCTATTTAGATTTTTTCGGGCTGAGTCTGGTAAGCCGTCTAAGTGGAATTAGTAGCGCGATGGAAAAGGTAAAATTATTGTCGCCTGTGGGTTCATTTGAAGCACTGCAGGCTGCTATTCAGGGGGGAACAGATGCCGTATATTTTGGTATTGAGCAGTTGAATATGCGTGCACGGTCGAGCAATAATTTTACTGTCAATGATCTTCCGCTGATAAAAAAGAAATGTGCCTCTGACAAGGTTAAAACCTATCTCACTCTTAATACTATCATCTACGACCACGACAGGAGTCTGATGAAGAGTATTTTAAATGCCGCTAAGAAACATAAAATTGACGCTGTTATTGCCTCTGACCATTCTGTGTTGAATTATGCTAAGCAATTAGGCATTCCTGTTCATATCTCCACACAAGCGAATGTATGCAATATAGACAGTGTAGAATTTTTTTCTGCTTATGCTGATACTATCGTTCTCGCCCGGGAATTGAGTTTACGGCAGGTTGCTGAAATCGTAAAACAGATAAATAGAAACGGTGTTAAGGGACCCTCCGGAGAGAATGTAAAAATCGAAGTATTTGCTCATGGGGCTTTGTGTATGGCGGTTTCCGGCAAGTGCTACCTCAGCTTGCACTCTGATTTTGCCTCTGCAAATAGGGGAGCATGTGTGCAAAACTGCCGCCGCCCCTATATTGTTAAAGATAAAGAATCAGGCATCGAATTCGAGGTGGACAATGAGTACATCATGTCTGCCCAAGATCTTTGTACCATCGGTTTTTTGGATAAACTCATTAAAACAGGAGTTGCGATATTGAAAATTGAGGGACGCGGGCGGGCTGCCGATTATGTTTATACTGTCACAAAATGCTATCGGGAGGCAATTGATGCATTCTATGAGGGAAAATACACCCAATCAAAGGTGGAGAAATGGATGGATAATTTGTCAAGTGTATTTAACCGTGGTTTTTGGGGTGGTTACTATCTTGGAAAAAAATTGGGTGAATGGACTGATTCTCCGGGCTCAAAGGCTACAAAAACGAAGGTTTATATCGGAAAGGGGATGAGATATTTCAGTCGTAATAAGGTGGGTGAATTTAAATTGGAGACTAATCAGCTATCGCTTGGTAGTGATCTGTTAATCACCGGGCCAACAACGGGTGTAATATATACAACAGCGAATGAGCTGAGGGTAAACGATATTCCTGTTGATGTGGTAAAAAAAGGAGAGTTGTTTTCTATCTCTGTTCCTCAAAAAATCCGTCCTTCCGATAAGCTATATAAACTAACTTATTCAGAGTGATCCGGATTATTCACTTTCGTGAAAAGTGCGTTGGTTGCAATGCCTGCGTGGAAGCAGCACCTTTCCGGTGGAGAATTTCCCGAAAAGACGGGAAGAGTATTTTGATTAATAGCGTAGAAAAAAAACAGGTGTTCTCTCTACTCACCGGCGATGATGAACTTTCTGCTAATATTTTGGCAGCCAATAACTGCCCTGTGAAGGTTATTAAAATTGAAAAATTTCAGCCATGAATTGTGGTCTTTCTTTCAGAGGTATTTCTATTCCTCTGCAGACGTTGCCATGGAAGGCTGAATGAAATAGCTGGTTGCTCTTAATCTTTATATATCTGTCTTGCTGAAACAGCTATTCTGTTCCATGAATTAATTGTTACAATCAGCATGATTATTTCCGCTGTAAGTTTTTCTCCAAA
>JADLBA010000172.1 GCA_020848015.1 Crocinitomicaceae bacterium
CGTGACCTACGAAGATGTGATCAGTGGAATAGACGGAAACATCTGCCGCTGTACAGGGTATAAGTCCATTGAAAGAGCTGCCCGGATTATTTATATGAATTTAAAAAACAAAGACCTTTGCAATCCTGTTGATTGGCTGGTAGCCAATAATTATATTCCAGCCTATTTTAATTCGATCTCGTCAAGGCTGAAAGAACTCGCCTTATCCACACTCGAAAAGGGAAAGATAAATGTAGGAGGAGGTACTGATCTCTACGTGCAAAAGCACGATGAAATGGAAGAGGCTTCTGTGCAGTTCATTTCTGACAATCAGGAATTACGGAATATTGAATTCAGAGACGGCCGCTGCTATGTCGGAGCTGCGGTAACCCCATCTATGCTGATGGAGAAAAATGAGTTGATGAAGATTATTCCGGGACTTTGGAAGTTCCTGAAACTTGTCTCTTCAACGCCCGTCAGGAATATTGGTACGGTTGGCGGGAACTTCGTCAATGCCTCACCAATCGGCGATCTAACGGCTTTTTTTATTGCTCTTAACAGTTCGATTGTCTTGCGAAATGATGCTGGGAAAGAGAGGACGATGTTGCTGAAAGATTTTTATAAAGGATATAAAACACTTGATAAGAAAGCCGACGAACAAATAACTTGTGTTCACTTTGAGATGCCCGGAAATAAGGCACACTTTAATTTCGAAAAACTTAGCAAGAGAACATACCTTGATATCGCGAGTGTAAATTCAGCCGCTTTAATTAATTTAAATGGAGAAATAATTGAAGAGATATATGTTTCTGCCGGTGGAGTTGGGCCAATTCCCGTTTTTTTAAAAGAAACATGTGCTTTTCTGAAAGGAAAAAAACTCACAACCGAAAATCTCGACTGTGCCCTTGAAATTGTTCAAAGCGAGATCAGTCCGATCAGTGATGCGCGTGGAACGATTGAGTACAAGCGACTGCTGCTCCGGCAATTATTTTTTGCCCATTTCGTCGAGTTGTTTCCAGAAAAATTTAATCAGCCAATGGTTTCATGAGAAATATTGATTCGTTGGGTCACGTCAGAGGTGAGTCTGTTTACCTCGATGATATACCTGAAATAAAAGGAACTCTTTATGCTGTGGTATTCGACTCTGCATGTGCACATGCAGAAATAGAATCCGTGGACTATTCCAAAGCCGAAACTCTGGAAGGAGTGGTGAAGATCATTACCTGGAAAGATATCCCCGGTGAGAATCAAATTGGGGATATCGTTCCGGATGAACCACTTCTTGCGGAGAAAGAAATACACTTCTGGGGGCAGCCCATTGCGATCATTATCGCTACTTCCGAAAAAATTGCGAGGAAGGCCAAAAAACTAATTGAGATAAAAGTGCATCAACATCATGTCATTACAGATCCGCGTGAAGCACGAAAAAAAAATCAATTGATTATTCCTCCGAGAACCTTTGTTATTGGTGATACTAATGCAAGTTGGAAAAACTGCGATTACATTTTTGAAGGTACCGCAAACAGCAATGGACAGGAGCATCTGTATATCGAAACGCAGGGGGCTTATGCTATTCCGCAGGAAAATGGAAGCATACGATTGTCGTCCTCTACTCAGGGGCCGACGGCTGTTCAACGAACAGCGGCAAAGGTGCTGGGAGTTCCAATGCACCGCATCGAAGTGGATGTAGTGCGGCTCGGTGGTGGTTTTGGAGGAAAGGAAGATCAGGCAACTCCGTGGGCTGTAATGGTGGCGCTTGCAGCTAAGTTGCTGAAAAAGCCTGTCAAGATTGTGCTTCACAGAATGGACGATATGCGGATGACCGGAAAAAGACATCCATATAGTTCAGACTATAAGATCGGTCTTTCCAAA
Source organism: Crocinitomicaceae bacterium (assembly GCA_020848015.1). GTDB lineage: Bacteria > Bacteroidota > Bacteroidia > Flavobacteriales_D > Sanyastnellaceae > JADLBA01. The sequence goes on from JADLBA010000172.1 coordinate 1,852, forward strand.
GACCTGAAGATTCTTGCTTATGAAGTTACATTTTATCAAAATGCCGGTGCTTCTGCTGATCTTTCTCCCGCTGTAATGGAGCGAACACTCTTTCACGCGACCAATAGCTATTTCATTCCTAACGCTCATATCACCGCTTACAGTTGTAAAACTAATCTCCCGCCCAATACTGCCTTTAGAGGATTTGGCGGCCCGCAGGGAATGTTTGTCATCGAATCTGCCATTGCTCACGCGGCAGAAATGCTGCGTATTAAGCCACGGGAAATCCAGGAGAAAAATCTTCTGAAAGAAGGAGATGTATTTCCCTATGGACAAATTGCCTCACAGGTGGAGGTCGGCAGGTCATGGAATGAAGCCAAGAAGGTGTTTGAAATTGAAAAACTCGAGAAGGAAATCGAAGAATTTAATTTTTCCAATAAGTTTTTCAAAATGGGACTTTCGCTTATGCCCATTTCCTTCGGCATCTCATTTACCAAAACTCCGATGAACCACGCCAGAGCTCTGGTTCACATTTATCAAGACGGAAGTGTGGGCATCAGCACTGGAGCGATTGAAATGGGGCAGGGGGTGAATACTAAAATGCTGCAGGTTGCCGCCGGTATTTTCAATATCCCACCGCAGAAAGTGAAGATTGAATCCACCAATACTTCTCGCGTGGCGAATACTTCGCCAACTGCTGCAAGCGCAACTGCTGACCTGAACGGAAAGGCCGTAGAAATTGCCTGTAATGCACTGCTGGAACGGTTGAAGCAAACCGCCGCAAAACACCTTGGTGGAATCAACGACGATTTTCATATCAAAGACGGTGTCCTTTTCAACAAATCGGCAAAAACTATATGGAACTGGTATAAGCTGGTAGAAACTGCCTTCCTCGATCGGGTGAACTTAACCGAGAACGGGCACTATACAACTCCCGTTATTCACTTTGATAAGGAGAAAGAGAAAGGACATCCTTTTGCTTATCATGTTTATGGAACTGCAATTGTTATTGTAAAGATGGATTGCCTACGCGGACGATATGAAGTCGAAGCAGTAAAGATTGTCCATGATTATGGAAAAAGCATGAATTCTTTTGTGGATAAAGGGCAGATAGAGGGTGGTGTAGTGCAGGGTATCGGATGGATGACGATGGAAGAACTTATTTACAATGAACAGGGAAGGTTAGTGTCAAATGCCCTTTCAACCTATAAAGTTCCCGATATCTATTCTGTCCCAAAAGATATTACAATTATTCCGCTGAATGCAGAAGGACATGATCTGGCGATCAAGAAATCAAAAGCTGTGGGAGAACCTCCTTTAATGTACGGAATTGGTGCCTATTTCGCTATCCAAAATGCTGTGAAGGCATTCAATCCCGATTATACAGTGTTTTGTGATGCTCCTTTTACCCCCGAAAAAGTACTGATGGCATTGTATCAAAAAAAGAATGTAGCAATGCCCGGCCGGGCTCATCCAGATCATCGGAGTGGTATGGTAGAAAAAAGCCATACCGGAATTAACTCAGAAACCAATCATAATTAGCCGAAAGAAATAAAACCGAATTAATATTCGGTTTTATCTGTTTTTGTTTCCCAACCTTCAAACACTTTTTGCGCCTCATCTCTGAGAAGGTGGATCATTTTGATTTTTCGGTTGTCGAAATCTATATTGATCTCCTCATAAATGAACTGGTCATCGAAACCTATCTGCGCCGCATCAATTTTAGAAGAGCCGAAATATACCTTTTCCGGCCGTGCCCAGTAAATGGCTCCCAGACACATAGGGCAAGGTTCACACGAAGTATAGATTTGGCAGTCTGAAAGCTGAAATGTATTCAGATTTTTACAGGCATCGCGGATGGCCACTACTTCAGCATGAGCGGTAGGGTCATTGGTGGAAGTTACCCTGTTGTTGCCAATGCCTACAATCTTTCCATTCTTTACGACAACTGCACCGAAAGGGCCTCCTTCGTTTTCCGACATTCCTTTTTGTGCCAGTGCAATGGCCTTTCTCATGAACTCTTTTTCTTCTTCCATCGGAGTTTACTTTTTATTGTGGACAATGATAGTGCAATTTATAGACAGGTCAACGATTTGTTCCGCAGGTTTCGGTGCCTGCAACACGCAATATTCAAATTCTCTTATAAAGATGGAATACTTTTCTCCCCCGATTTCCAAGTACCTGATACCAGACTTTTATTCCCATAAATACTTCCCCCGATCAAATCGAATAGTATTGGTAAACTGATAACAGGAGCAGTTTTGTACATTCGCCGGCTATGTTTAAAAAATTAAAAAGTGAAGAGCTGGTAACAATAGCAGAAGAGTATGGAACGCCTGTATATGTTTATCATGCTGAAAAAATTTCATTTCAATACAGAAAATTGCAGCAGGCTTTTTCAGGTCATCCAACTCGGCTTTTTTATGCGTGTAAAGCACTGACCAATATTAACGTGCTGCGCTATATCAAAAACCTTGGTGCATCGCTGGATTGCGTCAGTATCAATGAAGTCAAAATTGGACTGATGGCTGGCTTTTCTCCAGAGCAGATATTATTTACCCCCAATTGTGTGGGATTTGAGGAAATACTTGAAGCGGTTGGACTGAGAGTCCATATCAATATTGATAATATCAGTACGCTCGAACGCTTTGGCAACCAGTTTGGCGATACCTGTCCAGTCTGCATCAGGATCAATCCGCACATAGATGCTGGCGGGAATTACAAAATTTCAACAGGACACATTGATAGTAAGTTTGGGATATCTATACATCAGATCAGACACATTGAGCGCATTGTTAAGACTACTGGTCTTCATGTACAGGGGCTGCACATGCATACCGGAAGTGAAATCAAGGATATCAATGTTTTTCTGCAGTCCCTTGAAATACTCTTTTCAATCGCGGGGCATTTTACTGAATTGAAGTTCCTCGACCTCGGCAGTGGATTTAAAGTCCCATACAAGAAGACCGATTTCGAAACGGATGTGATAGGGCTGGGAAACAGACTTACCGAAGCAATGGCGGGGTTTGAAAAAGAATACGGAAAACCTCTTGAAATATGGTTTGAACCTGGTAAATACTTAGTGAGTGAGGCAGGGAGCTTGATTGTAAAAGTCAATGTGGTGAAGCAAACCACTGCTACTGTATTTGTCGGCGTTAATTCAGGCTTCAATCACCTGATTCGTCCGATGTTTTACGATGCCTACCACGAGATCACTAATATTTCCAATCCGAGTGGCCCGGAAAGAATATATACAGTGGTGGGAAATATATGCGAAACCGACACCTTTGCTTGGGATCGCGTTCTAAATGAAGTACGAGAAGACGATTATCTTCTCTTCCACAATGCAGGTGCTTATGGTTTCGAAATGAGCAGCAACTTTAATTCAAGATTCAGGCCGGCAGAGGTGATGGTGGAGGCTGGGAAGGCTCGCCTGATAAGAAAAAGAGAGACAATAGATGAACTTCTCGGTAGGCAGATTACTTGCGATTTCCATTCAATAGATACATGAAAATGGGAGCCATTTATTTTCTGCGCATTTTGAGGTACAAACGTTATCTGATTTTTGTATTGACTACATTACTCCCTGATCAACATCCCGAATGAAGGTTCATCAGATGAGAACAAAGGAATAACGCCTTCTTTCAAGAGAAAAAAGTTATTCTTTACCATTGTAATTCTATTTGAATTAAATAAAATAATGAAAGGAATTGTAAAAGGAATCGGCACTGGCATTGCCATACTATGAAACGGACTTTGGAAAAGCGTTTCTTGGTGATAGCGTGGAAATTATGTAAGAATTTCCTGATAATTAGGTGAATTTAATCTTTGTTAGTCACAAAAAACCAACAGATTATATGGCCAAAGGCATTGCGCTTTCTGTGCTCTATCATTAGACAAATGCCTTAGGAATAGTTACCTTTAATAAATAATGTCAAATCATCGTTAATACTAAAGAAATGAAAAAATTCCGTGAAATTGAAATGGAAGGTGGTATGGATAAGTTTATGAATGACTTCCGGCCTATTATAATCGTTCCTGCGGCTGTAAAGGATAAACCTCATCTTAAATTTATCAAAGAAGCGAACAAGTTGAGGGGATGGAAGGTTTGAAGCATTAATTCCGTAAAACCTGTGGCACAAAACGATAGTATATGCAAAAGCTCGAATATTAGAAGAAAAATACTTTTTGATTAATAGCGTTTTTGTCTATACTTTCGGATGATAGTATTAAATTGCCCGCTCCTGTAAATATCCAAATAGCTTGAGTTTCACTTACAAAAATTAATAAACATTCAAATGAAATACCAGATTTTGTCTATTGCATTTTTTGCTTCATTGTGCTTTAGTATTGCTTCAAATGCTCAACAGCTCAAGGTTCCTGCTCCGAGTCCGTTGCAGACTGTTAAGCAAGCTTTTGCCCTTAGTGATATATCTATCGAATATTCACGCCCAAGTGTGAAAGGACGTACGATCTACGGTGATCTCGTCCCTTTTGGAAAAATTTGGAGAACCGGTGCTAATGCAGCTACGCAGATTACTTTTGGCGAAGACGTGAAAGTGGAAGGGAATAGTGTTCCTGCGGGTACTTATGCCATCTATACAATTCCAGGTAAGGCAGCGTGGGAGATCATTTTATACAAAGACCTGAAGCTTGGGGGCAATGTCTCTGAATTTAATAAAGAGAATGAATTGTTGCGATTCTCTGCAAAGACCTCTGCTCTCGACAGGAAAATCGAAACTTTTACCATAGGATTCGCAGACATTACCCCCACCTCCCTTGTGGTCGAATTCCTCTGGGAAAAGACAAGGGTGGCTTTCAATGTCGTCTCCGATATTGACGCGAAGGTGATGAATAATATTGAATCGTCCATGGCAAAGGATTCCCGCCCATACTACCAGGCCGCAAACTATTATTTTGAAAATAACAAAGACCTGAACCAGGCGCTGACTTGGATCAATACTGCTGTTGAACAAAACCCAAAGGCCTTCTGGATGCTTTTGCTGAAAGCAAAAATCCAGTTGAAGTTGAACGATAAAACTGCCGCTATTGCAAGTGCAAAAAAAGTAATTGAGATTGCAAAAGAAGAGGGGAGCGATGATTATGTAAAGCTCGGAGAGAAATTTATCGCTGATGCTAAATAGGACTTACTGTTTTCATATTGATAAGACCTGTGATTTTCACGGGTCTTATTTTTTTATTTATGTGAACTGAAAATTCAATGTCTCAAACTGCAATCCCCATTTACTGAGCGAAATTGAATTGATGTCATGCAACACAATGGTAATCCGGATTCCAATGTATGGGATTATTTTTTTACCACATCATTCAATGCCTGCAAAATAGAGGAAAGAATGAGCACGATGAGCGCTCCTGTTACATTCAACCAGAGAAACGCAGTGAGGTCATGGTACCAGCTAAAAACAACAAAACTCTCGGCAATAGCTGCTGCAATAAATACATTCGTCCCATTCACACGCTTGAGATAAAATGCTACCAGAAATACACCAAGGATAGTCCCGTAAAACAGAGAACCTAATATATTCACTGCCTCGATCAGATTTCCAAGCCTGCTTGCGTAAAGTGCTACCACGATGCAAAAAATTCCCCAGCCTACTGTTATCCAACGGGAAATACTGACATCAGAGAACCGGGTCTTTTTGCTATGACGTTTGTAAAAATCCACAACGGTAGTTGACGCAAGAGAATTGATGCCCCCGGATGCAGATCCCATCGAAGCAAGAAATATGACTGCCACCAGCAACCCAATGATACCTGTGGGAAGTTGCTGTGTTATAAACCCAAGAAATACATAGTTTGAATCATTTGTGTCAGCTGCAGGATTGTTTTTCCTCATCAACGCCGCTACCTCTTCCCTGATTGAATTGCTCTTTCCCGCCGCTTCCTGCAGCAGCGGACGAATGGAATCTACCACAGCTATATTGTTTTCTCCGATGGCGCTGATCAGTTGCTCGATTTCTTGCTTTTTTGCCTCATGAGCATTAATGAATTTGCTTTGGAGTATTTGAAAATCCTGTCTATACACACTGTTTTCAATTCGCGATACTTCTGCGGGATTGAAAAACACTGGCGGCTGATTGAACTGATAGAATGAGAAAACCAATGCTCCAATCAAAAGAATGAAAAACTGCATTGGAATTTTTATTAGTCCGTTCATGATTAAGCCAAGCCTGCTCTGAGCAACAGAACTGCCGGTGAGATACCGCCCAACCTGTGACTGATCTGTACCGAAATAAGACAGTTGAAGAAAAAATCCGCCGATCAAGCCAGACCAAAGATTATATCGGTTGTTCCAATCAAACGATGTGTCAATCGCATTCAGCCGGCCCATTTTTCCGGCAACGTGTAATGCGTTTTTTAGTCCAACATTCCCAGGGAGCAGATGAACTACCATATATGCAGCGAGGAGAAGGCCAAAAAAAATAACGATCATCTGGAATAGGTGTGTATGCGACACCGCGATCGTCCCGCCATATACAGTATATAATATTACCAGTAGCCCGGTAATGATGATAGTGTGGGAAATATCTACCCGGAGTATTACCGAAAGTACGATTGCTGGTGCATAGATCGTGATACCTGTTGAAAGACCTCTTTGTAGCAGGAAAAGAAATGCGGTGAGCGTCCTTGTTTTTAGATCGAAGCGAGTCTCTAAATACTCATAAGCCGTATATACATTCAACTTTCTAAATGCAGGAACGAAGGTGATGCAGAGCACGATCATTGCGAGCGGCAAGCCAAAATAGAATTGTACGAAGCGTATTCCATCTGTAAATGCCTGACCCGGTGCCGAAAGAAAAGTAATGGCACTGGCCTGTGTAGCCATTACCGACAACCCAACATGATACCACGGAAGATTCTGCCCAGCCAGAAAAAAACCTTTAATACTCCGCGTTCCGCGACTTTTCCAGATACCATATAGCACCACACAGAGGAGTGTCAATACTAAAATTCCCCAGTCGATCCGGCTCATTGGAAAAACTTTTCAAATACTTGCAACAAAAAAATGATCAACAGCAATACTCCTAGCACCAGTGAGTAGAGGTTTCTCCATGTTTTCATAATTGGGGGACCTTGTTCCTCGCTCATTCGCTTTTCGGAATGCTAAGTAGATTTACAAAAAGACGATATGCGCCTGGTACTCCGGCAGGGAGTTCCCGAAAAAATGAAAGACCGGTATAAACAAAATTCCCTTTGCCATAACGTGATACAATTAAACTCCCGTTCGTTTCTTTTTCCCCTGGATCATTCATCAAAAGAATGCTTTCATAGTGTGGATCAATTTCCGATGCGTAGTAAACACCTCTCTCCTGAACCCATCCTTCAAAATCTGCTGTTGTGATCCGATTTGGAAAATTTAGGATAGGGTGCTGACCATTATTCCATCTCACCTTTGCTTGTTCATCGGTTACACGTTCGCGAGAAATTGTGAATGGATAAGGCCCTATCCTCGATTTCATTGGCCCAAGCCTACTATTGGTGTTGTACTGGACGATATAGTTTCCACCTTTGTTGATATATTCCATCAGTTTCTTGTAATGTAAAGAAAGGCGATCGTTCGTGTTGTAAGCACGAATCCCTGCTACAATAGCGGAGTACGCAGACAAATCCTCTGCCGAGAGTTTTTCCTCTGTCAGTTCGGTTACTGTGTATCCTATCTGTCGTAAACATTCTGCTACCCCATCTCCGGCACCGGGTATGTACCCGATCTCTGTTCCTATTTTTTTAAGATCAATATTTACCAGACCTGCACTTGCATCTGATAGTATAAACTGGAAAGGAATGTGATCATATTCGATCTGGCTCATGCTTTTATTGTAAAGCATACCATCTATGTCAAGATACACATTGATATGCCCTTCCTGAGTGTTTGTACCAGGGGTAATGGTGATGGGAATGACAACCTCTTCTCCTTTTTCTGCCATTTGAAAATCAGTATTCTCAAGGGCTATTTTCCAGCCACCGCTTACGTCTGCGTGAAGTTTTCCTTTGATCCCTGCCTTGTTGGCTTTTATGAA
>JADLBA010000173.1 GCA_020848015.1 Crocinitomicaceae bacterium
CAGTTCTTTGATCTTTCATATGCATTGCGTACGAAGCATTCGAAACGAAATGATTCATCGGTTTTGGTATTAATAAATTGAACAGTTCGGTATAAACCCTATCCGAAAAAGAACCTTCTTTTCCTGATATTCGTTTTCAAAAACAAAAGTATAAAAAATTTGTCGAAAAAAACAAGTGTTTTGTGCATATTTTTTTGAAATTAGGGGATGACAATACCTTTTTCATCGATTCTTGGCTAATTTGTACGGCTGTGATAATGAAATTCTTATTGCCGATCCGCCCCTTCCGGGTGATGCAATAGCTATTCGGATTGGCAACTGAAATTTTTTGCGGAACAAGACCAGAAAAAAGACCGCTCCTCAATGGAGCGGTCTTTCAACTTATTCCCTGCAACAGGAAAAAATCATTTCTGAATAATCAGTTTATGCACTGATGAATCTTTTTTGCCAATAAACTCAACAAAATAAACCCCGTTTGCATTGATTGGCGATAGGTCAATGGTGGTTGACAGCTCCTGATCAAATGCGAAGTATTTTGTAAGCACTGTTTTGCCAAAAGCATCTGTTATTCTGATGTTCACCTCTTTTGAGAAGTCATTTGGTGCATAGCTGATGAACAGCGATTGCCCGTTGTTGGGATTAGGATAGAGAGAAGCAGCTACATTCTCTTCGCTGAGGTTTCTCATTATTTGGTCGCTGTAAAAATCATTTTGTTGCTCAGCGCCAAAGGCTACCATTGAATGGTGATTCTGATCGCTTGCCATACTCTGGTTCATAATACAGAGAGTCTGCCAGGGCCCAAATGCACCAAGTATTCCATTGTTCCCTACTCCTCCATAAACAGGAGCTACTTTCACCCTGTATGTTTTTCCCCAATGAAGACCATTCACTGAGCTGAGTTGAATGAGGTTGGTAGCAGTGCCGCGGAATCGTGAAAAGGGTTGTCCACTGGGAGTAACACCCCCGATAAGTTCTTCAAATTCCCATTTGTAGTCTGCGGCACCACACATAAATGTGGAACTTACATAATTGTACAGACTCTTAGCCCCAGCCTGACATCTGTCGCCCGATTTGAGTTCTGCCGGCGGATTGTCTTCCAGAGTAAAGAGAAGAGGAGCCGCCATCTGTGGCACAGTTACTACCTCTGTACTATTGTTTCCTCTTGTAAGGGTCCAGAGTACATTGATCGTAGCATTGTACGAGGTGTTATATGCACCGAAGTTGTTTTGTCCCAGTGCATAATAGAGCGGCATCATATTGTTTCCTTGCGAAACAGAATAAACTGTTTCTGGATCTTCTTCGAGGCTGAAAATAAACTGGTAAGTGGGTGCGCCGGCGAGATAAGCCGCCTTGAAAGGTGTACAGAGATCATAGGGACCGTTTGGCACGGGATGAGAAGGCTGCAGATCTTGCACTGCAACATGAAACCCTCCTGTTCCCTGCCCACTGTTATAGTTTCTTATGCGCACAAAATAAGTGTTTCCTGGTGTCAGACCACCGTAGTTAAGTATTTCATTGCCAGGCACAGATTGAATGTCTTCTGTGTCAGTCAGTGAATTCACCAAGTTATTGCCGCTCCGCAACTCAATAAGGATATTGACTGCTGAAGAGTTGCAAATGATCCTTGCCCCAGAAGTTCCTGCGGTAAAATAATACCATACGTCTTCACCGGTAACACATGAAGCGCCGATGAATGAATTGTCAGCATGTGCTCCTGCAAGAGTACCAGCAGTATAGACAGGATTGTTAGGATACAATGTAGTTGTCAGCAACTGTCCCCCTTCGATGTAGTCGTTGGCAGGGCCACAGCCTTCATCAATGTCACCATCGCAGTCGTCATCAATACCGTTGCAGATTTCGATCACACCTGGATGAATGAGTGCAGAAGTATCATCACAGTCAGAATTGTCAGATACATATCCGGCAGCTTGTGAAAATCCGATCACAATGTAGTTATATGGATCCCCATATCCATCGCCGTCAAGATCGCGGTAGAGGGTGATTCCCGATACATTTTCATCAATTTGGCCGTCGCAGTTATCATCCAGCCCGTTGAACCATTCGTCTGCTCCTGGATTCATGTCTTCGTTGTCGTCATCACAGTCAGTACCCAGCGCTACATATCCGGCAGGCTGAGTGCAAGAAACCTGAGAGGTATTGGCATCACCATACCCATCACCGTCCTGATCATAATACCAGGTAGGCGCGGCGTTTACGGTAACTACTGCCTGACCTACAAGATCGAGAGCAGGAATAGCAGAGCAACTTCCCTTGGTGAGCGATGCTACGGTATAGGTAGTGGAAGAGCCAGGTGTTACTGTTTTTGTAAAAATAGGGCCATTACCACTGAAGGGAATATTTCCAGGACTGAGTGTGCCAGAGTAGGATCCGCTTACCTGAGTATTGATTGTCAAAACGGCATTTTGCCCGCTGCAAATAGTTTGATTGCCGGTGATCAGAGCCTTCGGACGTGCTATTACAGTTACCTCAGCAGCCCCCGAAAGGCCGGATGGATATGCTGTACAATGGCTATCAGAAAGTGATGAAATGGTATAAATAGTGTTTTGCGAAGGCGACACATTGACGTTGAATGAAGGAGCTGATCCACCAGAGAAAGAAATTGCTCCGGGATCAATCGTGCCACTAAATGAACCGGTTCCGGTAACCGCAAGAACTACGTTACCGTTACTTCCGTTGCAGAATGGGGCACCGGGAGTGATGGCAGCAGTAGGTCTGCTATAAACGATAACTCCTTTTGACCTTGGGGAACTGGTATTACATGAATTAGTAGCAGTAACGCTGATGTTCCCGGATGTTGCTGAATTTGAAAAATCAACGGTAACACTATTGCCTGATCCGTTGATGGTATATCCTGTACCTGAGTAAGACCAATTATAGGTTACTGAAGCGTCATTAGGAACGGTGTATGTCACGCCGTTTTCATCGAGACACACACTGTCATCACTGGTTGTAAAATCAGCAGGCTGTGCTGCCAGGGCTTTTACAATGAAAGTAGTGCTTGTTCCGGCAGCAGCGTTTTGAGAACAATCGTTCACATTTGCTTTGATGGAAGTAATGGTAACTGTAGTTGATCCTGCATTGTCGAGTTGTCCTGCCGGAATGATAAATGTGCCGCTTCCTGGATTTCCTGAGGTGAAACTGACCTGGGCTGTATTTCCAGATGAGGTATTGGAGTCAGTGAGGTTATAAGTAACCGTGTAGTCTCCTGAAGCCAGCGTAGTAGAATTAATAGTAACGGTAGAAGACCCGCCGATACAAGGAGAGGAGGCCGATGCAGCAGTGAGATTTGCCACTGTTACACTGAACGAAGAATTGTATGCCGGCATGGTAAAACCGGTGTTATTCAATTTTGTAAAGTTGCCGGTATTGGTAAGTGTTGTACGTATCTCATCTACCGTCCCCGACAAAGAGGTATTGGGATAATAGACATCCGTCTGAGAGGACGAAGTGAAGTTAATTATATAAGCATTATCTAATGCAGAAGGATTATACGACTTAGAACTGGATGCGCTTCCGGAAGTGATCCAGTCTCGACCTGCCTGAATACCGGCCAGCAGTGTAATTCCACTCTGAGTAGCCCAGTTGCCGGTAGTCCCCTGGAAGGCAAACATTTGTTCTGGATCAGAAAGAGAAAAACCGCTGGGGTTATTTGAGTTCCAGCCGATTGCTTGATAACCTCCCATATTATTTATCCAAGTCACAATGGTGCCGGCGCACTTATCAGCCGGAGCAGTGTAAGTAACAAAACCTTCACCTGTTCTTCCTGTAGTAGTGCTAGCGAATCCATTATCGGTGAAGTGAATTACAGTGCCGGCGGCGATATCTTTGAGAAGGATAAAGGCGAACTTATCGGTACTGTTGGGGCCTAAGGCCACAAAAGCGACATCACCACCGCTGAGGGCAGTCAGTGTAGTAGCACTGGCGGCTGCACTAAAGGCAGTTTCTATGTTATCTCCATTGCGCGCCTTGACGCTGAAAGAATAGGTACTGGATCCGGTAAGTCCTGTTACTATTTGTGTTCCCCAAGTGGCAGCGCTCTGCCAGACAACAGAAGCACCCAGACTTCCATCGGCCTGTACATAGAGCCCGCCGGCTTCTTTTATAGCATAGGTCGTGTTGGAAGGATTGCCGTTCGCAGCGATGGCGACGTTTATCGAGTTGTGAGTCGGAGTGTCCACCGTTGGGGTGCCCGGTACATTGGCAAGTGTATAGAAAGCGGCGCTTGGGGGCGAAGTGTTATTGTAGCAGGGGGTAGCATTTGTATAAGAATAAGCTATCAACACATATTGGGTATTTACACTCAACCCAGTAATAGATGATCCAATGCTGGTTCCGCTGTTGCGATAAACGACGCGGTTGTCGGTATCAATCTGACCTGCAGAAGCCCAGGCAGTATTCGCCGTATAAGAAGTTCCGCTGTAGGGTGTGGCATTGGATTGTGCGCTTGGGTGTAATACCAGCATGGTTCCATTGCTGCCTGATCCGGAAGTCCAGGAAGCGTTGGTAAAGCCATCTGTGGTAACGGATCCGGAAATGCTGAGGCCGGAAGCCTGAGAAGGAGGAGTACAAACGCTGGAGGTAACTCCCGATATAACCATTGTTTTGTTGTAAAAATCATCGTCATCATCATCTTCGCCCCAAGCATAAACACGAACTCTCAGGGTTGATCCATCGGGAACCGAAATTGACAAACTCGTGTAGTTGATGAAATTTTGCGATGAATAAGTGCCCGTCACCGTAAAGTTAGACCCTAATTGGGTCGAACTTGAAAAGTTATCAGTAGAATAATATACGGCTGCCGTTGGATCATCCGCACCACTGCTCGCACAATAGAAGGAAATGGAAGTAACAGTAAGATCTTTACCGCTATTGGGGGCAATAGCATATTGGAAATAGTCCGACGTGTTTCTTGAATTGGAGTCCCAGTCGTCGGCTCTCACTCCATAGGATCCGTAGTGGAATGATCCAACTCCAGAGCCTTTCGCTATGGAGGTCCCCGTTACGCTCCCGCTTACTGACACACTACCATCGCTTGTTAAAGACCAAGTAGCAGAGGCCGCCTGCCCGAAAGCCGTGGAAATGCTCAAAAGGAGACCTATAATTACCAATATACCCCCCATCCCGAATATTCTATTGGAATGAGCCATAGTAAAAGGAGAGGTTGGAGCGGCAGAAACTTTTGGAAAAATCACTGCACGGGGATGAGTCATTTGAATTTGCATGAGGTAAGAATTTAGTTGCAGTTGAATAAGTGTACAAATATATGACATATATATAAAAAAGTCAAGTTAATATGTAAAAAATACGTTTTAATATAAAAATTTACCCGTTTTATCGAAAAATGAAATTACCGAGTATTGACTGTAATATACTGATAATCAACATATAATTATTTTTATTTATTGAGTAAATGACTTTTACTCAAAATGCAACCATCGTATAGGGTGTGGTTGTTATATATGTGTATATATATATCAGCTATTTATCTCTGATGGCTTAATATCTATTTTATATGGGATTGATTCATTCAACGAATAAGAGCAGCCGCGGAGATACCGGGGACCCAATGATGTTCATTCATGCGGGGAGCACCAAAAAAAGTTGTGTGCGAATATTTATGGAAGTTTTGAGTTGCAAAAGAAGTTGGATAGTATCCTCCCGGCTTTCGACCTGTTTACAGTAAATTGCAACTCTGATGCGCATAGCTGTCGCTCTCCTATTCTTCATTTTCATTTCCGTGGAAATCTTTTCCCAGAACAAAAGCGATTGCGTGGGAGGTATTGTTCTGTGCAACGATATTTATACCGAAACACAGGCTTCTTTCAGCACTGGAAACTTTTATGAATATACGGGGGCATGCAATGCGAATTTAGAAGTTAGTAGTGTTTGGTATAAGTTCACAGTTCAACAATCGGGGAACCTGAGCTTTATTCTTACGCCTAATACCCCTTCAGCAGACTATGACTGGGGACTTTTTAATATCTCCAATGGCGGATGTCAGGGTATTGGTAATGGTACTTCACCTCAGGTGAGTTGCAACTCTTGGGGGGTGCCTGGCATCAACGGCGCAACCGGGATTTCGACTGCAATGGGAGGGTACAGCAACACCGGTGGACCAGGCTCTTCTTATGGTCCGCCTTTCAACGCAGACCTCGCAGTACAGACCGGTCAGACTTATGCCTTAGTGGTGATGAACTGGTCCAACAGTTCTTCGGGCTATACAATTGATTTTGGTCCATCTACGGCCTCACTTTTCGATAATATACCTCCGCAGCCTTTGTCTGCGACCATCAATTGCGCGGCAACCACCATCAATCTGCATTTTTCGGAACCTATTCTGATTTCCAGCCTGCAGCCAACAGACTTTTCTCTGACGGGAAGCAGTGGTACTTATACTATTGCAGCAGCGGTTCCTCAGACTTCAGGTGCATTGCAGGATGACGATGTAGTTCTTACCATCAGTGGTGGTGTCACACAGCCGGGGAGTTACAGCCTTATCATTACCGGCAACAGCGGGTATGTGCAGGATGCTTGTGGCAACCTCGGACAGGGTTCTGTTCCGGTAGATATTTTCCCGCCGGTACTTCAAATGACTCCATCCACTTCTTTGTGTATGTACCAGAGTATCCAATTGCAGGCACAAAATAGTGCGGCTCCCGGAACCACTTATAGCTGGTCGCCGGCATTGGGTCTCGATAATCCATCTATAGTAAATCCTGTTGCTACTCCTCAGGAAACTACTACTTATTCCGTTCAGGTTTCTAACTCAAATGGCTGTTCGGCTCAGGGAAGTGTGACCATTACCATTACAGGGGGACAGGTGACGAAGTTTGAACTCCTTCCGTCTGATACGATGATCTGCGAGGAAGAAAGTGTTCAGCTCAATGTATATGCGGAAGAAAAAATATGGGCCGACGACTTTGATCCGGGTATTTCGTGGGGCGACTGGGAACTTATTGATGGAGGCACCGTCAGCAATATCTGCGGGGCGGTCTGGAATTTGGGACTTTATTTTAACGGAGGAGCACCGAGGCAGGCCATTACCAATCCAATGGATCTTACGGGCGGGGGCACTGTTTATTTCTCACTAAAAATAGCCAGCGGTGCTGCTCCGTGTGATAATGCTGAACCAGGAGACGACATCATATTGTCTTATTCTGTGAACAACGGTGCTTTTATAGATATACAAACTTTTAATGAAGCGGCGTATCCAAATTTTACCGGGATAGAAGTACCAGTACCTATAGCTGCACAAGAGCCAAATGTACGGTTCAGATGGATGCAGACAGGGACTTTTGCCAATAACCAGGATAACTGGGTGTTGGACAATATGTATATAGGGAGAATGAACAACAATGGATATATCTACACATGGTATCCTTTTCAGGGGCTTGATGATACAACTTCGCCTGATCCCATTGCCAGCCCCGTGCAAACAACTACCTATCATGTTTCAATGGTTTACCAAGGCTGCTCTTTTGCCGACTCGGTTTTGATTGATGTAGGGGAGCCATTCACTTTATCTATTCCGTTAGACACTATCCTGTGTTCGGTTCAGCCGGTAGAGATTTTTGCTGTTCCGGATGGAACGGATCAATATACTTATCAATGGACACCGGCTACAGGGCTAAATGATGCTTCACTGCAAAATCCCACAGCTACTCCAGCAACCACTACTATTTATACTGCGAATGTGACATCATCCCATGGCTGCACAACATCGGGAAGTGTTTCAATCAATGTGGGAGCTTATCCTGCGATCAATGTAACTGCCACAGATACCTCCATTTGCCAGGGAGAGATAGTAACGTTGAATGCGGGCCTGAATGGCTCCTCTGCTGCAGGAATATCGTTTGAGTGGTCACCTGATATTTCCATAGTCAACAACCTGGAAGGTGTTACTGAGGCATCGCCGCAGGATGATATCGTCTCTTTGCTCACCGCTGTTCAAACATCCAGCGGATGTATTTCAGCAGATAGTGTTGCGATCGTTGTTTGGCCATCGTTTGAAGTAGTTGCAACGCCAGAGGATACTGCGGTTTGCATTCCAGTCAGTGTTATTCTCGCTGCCTCGTCTAACGCAACTACCGCACTGACCTGGCAATGGACACCGGCAAATCTTGTATCCCAACCCACTGCGCAGAATACATCCCTGATCACTGATGCAAGTGCGGATGTAATTGTAGTGGGTATGGATGGCAACGGCTGCACAGCTTCAGACACGGTTCACATTGAGAAGATTATTGAGACTACCGAACTCGGACCTGCACTTGCTTTTTGCAGCGATGAGTCAACTACTCTCAATACCGGCTGGCCGGATAGCTATGATATCAACTGGAGCACCGGCGATACAACATCAATTATTACCATTCATCAGAGCGGGACATATTCCGTTGAGGTTACAAGCCCCGAAGGATGTTTTTCATCAGACGCAGTGGTTGTAAATGTTTACACTCGTCCTGTCGTTGATTTGGGTGCTGATCAGGAAATTTGTGCGGGTGAAAAAGCGCTGTTAACAGCAGGCCCTGCCGGATGGACATATCACTGGAATACGAATCAGACACAGGCTTCCATCAGCGTCGGTGTTTCGGGCAATTATGTAGCAACTGCATACAATAATATCTGCAGTGCATCCGACAATATTACTGTTACCGTACACCCTCTCCCGCAGAATGATTTTGCTGATGAGACATCGTTCTGCTTTATGTTGCCTCCATATTATTATGAACTGGATGCAGGAAATCCCGGATCATCTTATCTGTGGTCGAACGGATCAACAGAGCAGGCGATTACACTCAGTGAAGAGTCGTTTGTTTCAGTGAGTGTTACTACCGCCTACGGTTGTACAGATGCATTCAATATCTGGGTAAAGGAAGTTTGTCCGGGAGCGTTATATGTTCCCAACAGTTTCACTCCGAATGGCGATGGAATCAACGATGTGTGGGTGGTTAAAGGGAAAGACCTCATTGAATACCATATAGACATATACAACCGTTGGGGAGAGAAGATTTTTGAAAGTAATGATGTCAATGAGGCGTGGGTGGGTGAGCGAAAAGACGGAGTTTATTTTGTTGATTCCGGAGTATATAATTATATCATTCGTTTTAAAGTAGCAGGAGAAAAAGGCCCGCTCTCAGAGACGATGATTTACAAAGGACACATTAACCTTGTTCGGTAAGGGAAAATATCGGCTTCTCCGTATGGTTTATTTGGCGGCACGGCAGATATTTTCTCTGTGCCGTTTTTATCTCGAAGACCCAACGGGAGTAAATAAAAGGTTAATGGGCTTACCACCCCTGATGCCTTCGGGTTTAACCGGTTTGAACAGGCCGTAAAATCAGCAGAGGTCATTTGCAGGTAAAAATTGTGATGATAAGAGCAGAGACCGCACACTCCGAAATCGCCAACTGTGGCAACACGCAAAACTTTTGTCTGCACCCATTTTAGAACAAAATTTCAAAGCGGGAAATTTTCGCCGGCAAGCGAAGTTGTACGAACCGCTCCAAGAATGTTCGAGTTTGAAGAGTCTAAAAAAACAGTACCTATAAATGAACCTAAAAAGAAAAAAATCAGGTATCGTAAAAGAATTTAATACAGAAAATTTCAGAAAGAACTTCATCAGAAAGATCTCGCTGAAAAATAAATTACAAAATAAGTCTTGAGGCGAAAAATGATGTTGAGAAGGTATGGCTTTACACATTTGAAAATTGGTTCATTGAACAGTCTGATCATTATTTCGGGCTAATTATGGGCAAAGTCGAATATATTGCTGAAAATCCAAAATAAAGCGAAATTTTTCTGCCCCCGATTGATCAGTTATTGATTTGGTTGTAATTTGGTCGCATCGCTCAAAAAAACAAACCTTAGCTTTTTTCTGAGAATTACATTTTACATATTTTAAATCGTTAAAAAAAAATCAATGAAGAAAAGATTTTATCTAGCTTTTTGCCTTTTAGCATTTCTTTCTCTATGTGAAAAAACCGCTAATGCTCAGGCTGGAGGTGTTTCAATCAACTCGTCAGGAAACAACCCACATCCTTCTGCCGGGCTTGATGTCAGTTTCGATGATAAAGGGATGCTCATCCCTAGGATGACCACCACTGATCGGAATGCAATTGTGAATCCCGCAGTCGGATTATCTATCTTTAATACTACTACCAACTGCTTTAACCATTGGACGGGAACATCGTGGAAACAATTGTGCGGGGATTGTGATTTTAATACTCCGGTTGCTGGTAATAGCGGCCCCGTTTGTGAAGGCTCTGCATTAAATCTCACTGCTACTACAATCATTGGCGCAACTTACCAGTGGTCTGGCCCCAACGCCTTTTCCTCTACATTACAAAATCCGAGTATTCCCGGAGCTATCACATCGGCCAGTGGAACATATTCCGTTACTGCAACATTGAATGGTTGTACAACCCAGCCGCAAAATACTGTGGCCACTGTAAATCCAACCCCCGTAACTCCGGTTGCTTCCAATGATAGCCCTGTCTGTTCTGGCAATCAATTACATCTTTCGGCGAACACCATCAACGGAGCTACTTATACGTGGTCAGGCCCCGACTCATATTCGGCCACAGGGCAGAATCCTGACATTTTTTCTACCCAAATGTCGAACGCGGGGATATACAATGTAACAGCAACAGTAAACGGCTGTGTGTCGGCTGCCGGAAGCACTACTGCGGTTATAAACAGTACACCTTCTTCATCATTTACACCAGTAACGGCGGTAGCAACGATAAGCCAGCTATTTGCCCCGGCAGTAAGCGGTGCGGTATATAGCTGGACATTCACCAGTGGAAGTCCCGCTAACAGTGCTGATGAAACACCATCGGTCACTTGGTCCACCGCCGGTTCATACAATGTGAGTCTCTCAGTGACTGCAAATGGCTGTTCTTCTTCAACTACTAATCAGGTAACTGTCTCGACACCGATAATTCAAACTTTTTCATACTCAGGAGGCGAACAGACATTCACTGTTCCGGGTGGTGTTACCTCATTAATTGTTCAATGCTGGGGAGCCGAGGGTGGAAACTCTGGAGCTCAGGCAGGAAAAGGAGGATATGCTAGCGGAACACTTTCTGTGAGTCCTGGAAACACGCTATATTTATATGTTGGAGGTCAGGGAACAACTGTCGGAAATAGCAGCATTGGCGGTGGAGGATTTAATGGTGGCGGAAACGCCAATGGGTCAAGTGGAGGCGGTGGTGGAGCATCTGATGTGCGCTTTGGAGGAAACTCATTGGGTAACCGGATGATCGTTGCCGGTGGCGGCGGTGGCGGCGGATATTCAGGAAGTGGCGGCGGTGCCGGTGGTGGACTTACCGGCAGTGATGGTGCCAATGGTACTGCCGGTACCCCTGGTGGTGGGGGACAAGGCGGGAGCCAGTCTTCCGGTGGAAATGGCGGGTCTCCTGGTTCAGGTGGAGCAGGAAATATTGGCCAGGGTGGTCAAGGTGGAAATGTCGCTGGTATCGGCTACTCAGGAGGTGGTGGTGGTGGTTATTATGGTGGTGGAGGCGGCGGTGGTGAAATCAGTTGGGGTAATGGAGGTGGTGGAAGCGGCGGTGGTGGCTCAAGTTACATTGGAGGAGTTACCAACGGTTCTACTACATCAAATGTCTGGAGTGGTAATGGCCAGATAAAGATTATTTATTTCTGATTCGTCGGCGATTCTCCGACAATAATAGAGAATACAGTTGAAATAATATTTTATGTATTGCGAAATCAATTGAACGGTAATTTATGAAATACTTTCTTTTTTTTACTTCTTTTTTTCTCCTTTATACTTTAAAAATTTCCGCTCAAATCGGAGGAGTCGGAATCAACACATCCGGAGCAGCCCCCGATCCATCGGCGATCATTGATGCAAACTCAACATCTCAGGGGGCGCTATTTCCCAGAATGACTACCGCTCAGCGAAATGCAATAGTTCAACCTGCGAAAGGCTTGTACATCTATAACTTGGATTGTGATAACGTAAATTTCAATGCTGGGACTCCGGAAAGCCCGAACTGGGTAGTTATTACTTCATCCAATTTGCTGGTTGCCGGGGTTAACGTGACCGTCAATCCTGCGGGGAGTGTTTGTGAGGGGACTCTCCTGACGTTTACCGCTTCAATTACAAACGGTGGTAACAGTCCTACCTATCAGTGGATGAAAAATGGTGAAGAAATTTCAGCCGCGGTATTTCTGAGTATGAGAGTTCAGTACTCTCCAATGGAGATGTGATATCCTGTGTTATTACATCCGATGCAACTTGTGTAACAGGCTCACCAGCGACATCAAATGTAGTAAACGTTATTGTAAACCCTTCAGTACCGGCTTCTGTGAGCATCTTTGCAAGCCCTTCAGGAGCAGTGTGTGAAGGAACCGCCGTCACTTTTAGCGCAACTCCTTCTAATGGAGGGGTCAGCCCTGCTTATCAATGGAAAAAGAATGGTTCCGATATTATCAATGCGACCAACTCAACTTTCGTATCTAACACGTTGGACGATGGAGATGAAATCACCTGTGTTTTGACCTCTAGTCACCCATGTGCTGTTAGTTCACCAAGTACATCCAACAGTATTACTATGCAGGTGAGCCCAGTCTCTGTGGCCGGAGTGTCAATTTCAGCCAACCCCGATCCCGAGACTGCCTGTCCTGGTGCCACGATTCTCTTTACTGCTACTCCAGTGAATGGGGGCTTGTCTCCATCGTATCAATGGAAAAAGGGAAATGTTCCTGTGAACGGAGAAATATTTGCTACCTACTCAGCTTCCTTTTCGGAGGGAGATGTGATAACGTGTGAAATGACATCGGGTCTTCCATGCGTTTCAGGTTCCCCGGCCTCGTCAGATCCTTTTACAGTTCATTATTCTGACATAACCAACCCCATGATATTTTCTTATACGGGTTCCGAGCAAACGTTTACTGTCCCAGCATGTGCAAATGAGTTGACTATTGAGGTTTGGGGGGCACAGGGAGGAAATTCCTCCGGAGCATCACCGGGAATTGGCGGATTGGGTGGTTATGCCACAGGAACGCTGGCGGTAGCAAGTGGGCAGGTACTGAGGGTTTATGTCGGCGGTCAGTCAGGTTGGAATGGAGGGGCTTCTTTTGGCGGGAATGGTCAATGTGGTCAGGGAAATACCGGTGGTTGGGGCGGAGATGCCTCAGATGTAAGGGTGGGCGGAAATTCATACAGCGACAGGATTATTGTTGCCGGTGGCGGCGGTGGCGGCGGAGCCCTTGGTGACTGCTCTTTCGCTGCGGGGGGTGCCGGGGGAGAAGGTGGTGGAACCTCCGGAGGGTCGGGGGTTCAAAATTATCAATGGGGAAATCCTGTCGGCGGCACGGGGGGCACCCAGTCCTCGCCAGGTTCGGGAGGCCCCTCGTGCGATGGCGGATCTAATGGCAGCCCAGGAAGTATTGGAAGCGGTGGCAGCGGAAACGGACGTTATTCGTCTGGCGGTGGTGGTGGTGGTGGCTATTACGGTGGCGGCGGCGGTGGAACCTGTAGCTCCGGTTCCGGCGGCGGTGGTGGCTCATCTTGGACTGGAGGAGTAAGCAATGGTTCTACCACTGCCGGCCAGCGCACAGGGGTCGGCCAGGTGATTATCTCATGGTGAACATTTTGATTATGCATAATAACGAAGGCCGTCCCGTTGGACGGCCTTGGTAATAAATGAAAACAATTAAACTATCTAATATCTCTACATGAGAACTTACAGGCTTTTAACGGTGATATAAACCAAAAAGGTTACACAGTGGAAACATATTTTATCCCGTATTGAGCTAAGGAATTTTTTCGGCACAATATTCAATCAAATTCTCATTATACCTTGAATCGCTGATATCTGCTGTTGTACCATAATCAGCAGTGGTATTGTACTAATATCCTCTGCCACCGATGCCGGCAGTTTCAATTTCTACAAATACGATATCACCCAGTTGTTCCTGCGCAGGGTGAAAGTACACCACTAATCAGTGAGGGCCGAGCAGGTGAGCCAGGAAGGCAACTGCCCCATAGGGCAAACCAAGCCATTCCATCAAAAAAATTTCGCACAGGGTATCTGTATTATATATCCTCAGTCTGGCAGGAGGATTAGTAATCGTATCGCACTATGCAGAGGTAAGCCGCGGCTGCAGGAAACAGCGGTCTGTGAAATCAATGTCAAGTCCCGCAGCAGGATCAGGGCTTCCACCGGATAGGCTAATCCCCGCCTATGCCTCCAACAGGTATGGGCATACTACCCGCAAAAACAAAAAAAGAAATGTGTTTCATGATAATGGGTCTTTCTTAATTCTTAATCATACAAGTAAGTCAAGAATTATCAGATATAATAGAAAATTTTGCATTCACTCATGTAAATAAAGTTACTACCTGCTGGAAATACTTATTTGTTTAAAGAATTTTATATCATTGCATATCTCCATAAAAGGGGAGTATGCGTTTTTTTCAAACTGTTCATACCATGAAAAAAATTATTTTTTCTATTACTATCTCTCTGTTCGTTGCATTATCTTTTTACGCACAACAGAGCGGTGTTTCAATCAATACCAGCGGGAGCAATCCAGCGCCATCGGCCATCCTTGATGTAAGCTCTACATCTCAGGGTGTACTCATCCCGCGTATGACTCAGTCAGAACGC